>NZ_JACASN010000017.1:0-69625 GCF_013390985.1 Acinetobacter sp. Swhac1
TGATGCTAGATTTATTTAGCCGTCGTATCGTGGGGTGGCAAACCAGCCATCGAATAGACCGCCAGTTGGTGTGTGATACGTTTAACTATGCAATGGCTCGTCAGGGTTATCCAACTGGTGTTATGGTGCATTCACTTGCGAAGCAGTGCTTCTCAGGCTCACAGTACTGTAGTCGTGATTTTAGAGCGCTGTTACTGAAAAATGATTGTACTCAGAGTATGTCTAGACGTGGAAACTGTTGGGATAATGCAGTGACTGAAAGCTTCTTTCATACATTAAAAGGTCATGTGGTACATGGCAGTGTGTTTTCGACTCGAAAAGAAGCGAATGCTGTCTTGTTTGACTATATTGAAATTTATTACAATCGAGTCAGAAGACATTCTGCAAACGGCTGGTTAAGTCCAGAAGCCTTTGAACAGAAATATATTAAAAGTTTAGAGGGGCTGGTTGTCCACGATACTGTCTAGGATCAAACCGCATGTGCATGCCGATCGGAAATTACCTGCCGGCAGTGTTTCGTGTCATAAGCCCCATCCGTATAGACCGAATCAATTTGCTCATCTTCAGGGATCTGATCAAGTAAATCCCCCAGCACTTGTGAATCGCTGACATTATTTGTCGTCAGCTGAACCGCACGTATTTGCAGGGTTTCAGCATCAATCCCAATATGTAATTTACGCCATTGGCGACGATATTCTGGCTGATGTTTCTTACGCTTCCATTCGCCTTCACCTAAAAATTTTAACCCCGTAGAGTCGATGAGTAGATGAAGTCCATCACTGCTTTTTTGATAACGAATTGAAATGTCGATATGCTTTTGTCGTCTACAGATCGTGGAATAATCGGGTGCGGTCCAATTTAAGCCACAGAGCTTAATAAGGCTTTGAACAAAGCCTGTCTCCATGCGCAAAGAGAGCCGAAATAGAGATTTCATCATGAGGCAGCATTGAATTGCTGAATCGGAATAGGTTTGATTTCGTCCTGGTTTGCCTGTTGATTGTGCATACCATTGGGTCGCAGGGTCAAACCAGATCGAGATATTTCCTCGATTGATTAAAGCTTGATTGTAGGAGGACCAATTGGTTGTACGATAAATTTTAGGTGCGGGCTTATTCATCTAGCAATTATTGCTGAATAAGCTTTTAGCAGAGGTTTATGCAACAAAGCCGTTATTGATATTAAGATGACTGTACCTGATCTAATGTATTTAGACTTGGATTTGCATCAATTTCACGTTTTAATTTTTCTCTTAATTTTTTTTGATGATGTTTAGCTATAATAGGTATAAGAATAATATCGAGGATCACCCAGAAAATTAAAAGACCCATAAAAGTAGTACTTATAGTAGGATCAAATGTAGATGAGACAAATGGAAAAATAAATGTAAAAATTGTAAGTCCCAACATTAATAATCCAGACAGCCATCTACCTAGATACATTCTATGAATTCCTAAAATATTGAATAAAACTAATAGAATATATGCAATAGCGATAGATTTTTTTTGGTTATTGATCATCGTCTCTAATAAAATTTGCTTCTGTGTTTCATTATTCATGATAATTACCTGGTGGTGTTCTAAAAAGTATGCTTACTTAAAAAGGCGGCAACGAGGCACAATTCGGTTATATTTAAATGTGTGAAAATCGAAATAGAACTTCATTGTCCTCGATGCCAGAGTACAAGTATAAAGAAGAATGGCATTAAACGCGATGGCAAGCAAAACTACTGTTGCAAAGAATGTAATAGGCAGTTTATTGGTGATCATAATTTGACGTATTTAGACTGTCATTCAAATGCTGTAAAGCAAATTTTGTTCATGTTGGCTCGATGCTGTGGAATCCGTGATATTTCAAAAATCACAAGTTTTAGTATAGGTAAGATTCTTAAAACTTTAACACAGTCTAATTATGAAATTAAGCCAAAGCAAACTCACTATAAGTGCTTAGAAGTAGACGAGTTTTGGACATTTGTAGGCGATAAAAAGAGTAAACATTGGTTGCAATATGTTTACGATCGAAACAGTGGAGAAATCGTTGCATTTGTATGGGGTGGAAGAGATGCGATTACAGCACAAAGGTTAAAAAAGCGTATTGAAGAGTTAAACATTACCTATGATTGTATGTCGAGTGATCACTGGGAAAGTTTCATCAAAATATTTAAACCCGATCAGCAAGGTAAATTTCATACGGTAGGAATAGAAGGCAATAATTGCCGATTAAGGCACAGAATTAAACGAGCAGTAAGAAAAACCTGTTGTTTTTCAAAGAAGGTATTGAATCATGTAAAAGCTTTCAATCTTGGATTTTTTTACATTAATCATGGGTTTGTATAGTGGTGTTAAAATGATCAGCATACATTTTGAAACACCACCAGTTTTTAATACCTTAAAGGTTATGATATTATTTTAATGAGAGAAGCTCAGAGTATCTTGAGGAAGTCCTCAGTTGATATTTCTTGTTCCACGTAAAAAAACACCATTTTGATCTACTTTCATTTTTTTAATGGAAATACCTTGAAGTTTATTGATCTCGAGTAGATCTTTAAGTATTTGATCTGCAAGTTTATTCCTTCTATCATCTTCTGAATCTAAATGAATTGACATGAGTTTTTCCTGGTTTTAGATACTGTGGAAGTTTAATTATCATTCCTACAGGAAGTTTGACATTAGAGTTGGTTTGAATTTGTTTAATACGAGTATGACAATTTAAACTTCGATGATCAAATTTTCTCTAAACCCATTTTTTCCTTGCTCTTGTGGATAGCCTAAAGGATTGATCACTAATCTACATCCGTCGACTACAGCATCAACTGATGTATGCGTATGCCCTGAAATCCAAAGTTTAAAGCCTTTAACATCCAAGTCATTTATAAAATAAGGATTAAGGGCTAATGCAACAGGATGTTTACCCCAATACGGATCAAGACAGGCTAAATGAGGAGGGAAATGGGTAATGACGATTACATTGTCTAGCCCTTTAAACTGCATAATATTTTGATGATATCGTTGAAATAGTGCAATGTAGTCATCAGCTGTTATAGTTCGATTATCGTTACTTATCATGATTTGATCAAAATCATAAATAGATTGTTCAGCATCTTCTTTAAATTTTTGCAGTTCGTTAGTGGTTGTACGAGTTGAGTTGGAACGAAAGTTCGTAAACAATGTACCGCCAACAAATATTTTATCCTGTATCTTGATATGGTTGTCATCAAGCAGAGCATTTTGAGGATAATTTTCTCTTAAAAAGTCTACGACTAAATTGTAGTTTGAGCAGTAATAATCATGATTACCTAAAACAAAAATAAAGTTCTTATTCAGGTTTTTACATTTTTCTGCAAATTCAATAGCACCACTCAGGCGATTCGAAAAATCCCCAGCGTGAATAATCACGTCAGCTTCATCTAGTATAGCGTATTGAGAATTGTGGGTGTCTGATAAGATTTGCAGTTTCAATCTACTTCCTTTATTAAATCACGCTGCTCAAATATATAGAGTTTTATTCTAATCAGTTTACATCAACGAAATGTTGTATAAATTATAAGATACTCATCTGTATTCATAACCCTTAAAGAATATAGTTAATTTTTTGAATCAATTGATCAAATATTAATCATAAAATTTGACCAATTGAATTTATGCAAATAAGATAAAGATGTTACAGCAAAATCTGTGACCAGGCGTGGAAACCTGTTACTCAACGAACTAAAGAGTCGCTTTTAGTGGCTCTTTTGTGTCTACATGGCGCTTTTATGGTAAGCCAAGTAGGGCAGTCTTTGACTGGCCGTTTCGTTGAGCGGTATTTCCACACCCTATTTGGTTTGCCTCCATCTCGTGGAAAGGATGTTGGCAAACAACAATTAATCAACGAGGCTTCAAATGAAAAATTATCCCATCCCTATTTTTATTATCTCTAGCAAAAAAGTACTTTTGAATTAATCACCTGTTTTAATTCTAACAACCTACTTAAATTTTAAATTAATGACTTCATAATTTCGTAATTACACGAGATATAGAGAAGTATTGCCTAGAGAAAATAAAATGGCCCGTACTAAGCTATTAACCAATATTATTCAAAGAAAAATGATGTTGCTTGACGAAATGTCGCACTCAAATCAACACAACAACTTTGAGTTATCACTTTATGACTTCGCCAACCATGAGATCCTAGAAAAACTATATAAAGCAGACAATCAACGCTCCACAGAGTGCTGGAGCCCTGCTGAAATTCAGGAGTTTATTCTAAACTGTTTGAATGATCGTAATGTCAATTTATGCGTTCGCTATTGGAAAGATGCTGCTGGTAATATTTATATCATCGATGGTGGGCACAGGATTTCAATTATCTATGCTTGGATCAAAAGATACTTTATTGATGAGCAAGTAATAGGAGCCCCAAAATTCACGGCACCACAAAAACGAGATATTCGTCAGATTCGTAATCGATTAGGTGGATTAGCTGATTTTCAAGAGTTATGTAGCGATTCTGAGTTTCAGCAAAAATTAAAATCAACCAAAATTAATTTTATTGAAGTGATTGGGACACCTGAGGAAGCTCGAAAAGCCTTTTGTTCAATCAATTCGGATACGAAACGATTAGATCCAGATGAAGAATATCATTTACAAAATAGGGGAAGTGATGCTTTTTATGTGATTTATGCATGTTGTTATATAAACGATAATAAATCCAACTTGGCTGAACTGAATTACGAGCGGATAAATGAAGTGATCACTTTGGGTGAGCAAATTCATGATCATCTTTTTAAGATAATACTTTTAGAGCCAGATTTAACACACGGTAAAAAAATCGGCTTGGTCAATGAACTCCTGAATATCATGTTTGGTGATACTAGTCAGAATACTGTGAATATAGACCAAGGTCAGCGTGTAGAAAATTTAATGCTAAAACTTAGAGTTGTGCTGTGTCGTATCGCTACACCAGCAATTAGTATTCGGATTCCAAGTTTGGGCTTACACCCAAAACTATATTTTTATAAAGATAATCGTTTTCAAGTGACATCCTTTTTGGCCTGGTTCTCTATCGTCTGTGAAATTGAAAAAGACTGTTTTGAAATACAGAATAAAAAGATAGATTTTATTGGATTTACTCGAGCACGCCGTGGTGTTGAAAGTTTAATTGAAAAAATTCCTGTGGCGATTAAAGAAACTGTCGGTAAGTTTGGTAGCGGGATCAAATCACATGAGCGATTGAAGAACGTGTATCAGGCCTTTATCTGTATTGGACTGAATATGGATTTAGATTTTGAAGATGAAGTTTGTTTGAACACCGTCATTCTTTCGATGAGTCAATCATTTGATTATATTAATTTTAATGATTTTTACCTTGACCGTTTTGGTGGTGATTATGATGAGAGTATTGTTGATGATGTTGTGAGCTTTGTGCAATCAGTAAGATCATCAAAGAAGAAAAAACCTCTAAATTTTTCACTAGCGGCCAAAAGAAACCTGTATCAACGTGAGGAAAGGAAAACTTGGAGCTATTGCGAAGTATGTGATAGTGCTTTATACCTTGAATCGACTGAAGTAGATCATCGTGAATCGAAAGCAGAAGGTGGTTACGGTGTCTTAGAAAATGGAGCAATTATTCACCCGATATGTAATCGTTTTAAGTCAGATCGTGCTTTGGAAGAAGTAAGAGCAGATTTATTTGACTAAAAAGATAAGGGAGCAAATGCTCCCTTATTTTTTTGTTTTTTAGTAGACTGGGGTTAGTATTTAGCCTAAGCAACCAATATGAAAACAATAAACTATTACAACCAATACGCAGATCAATTTTTACAAGCCACGTTGTATGTGGATATGGAAAGCCTATACCAACCATTTTTAGCTGAGTTGCCAGATTCAGCACGCATCCTGGATTTAGGCTGTGGCTCAGGGCGTGACAGTTTGGCTTTTAAAAATAAAGGCTATCAAGTTGATGCTATCGACTATTCTGAAGTATTGGTCGAACGAGCGAGCCAACTGACTGGTATCGCTGTACAGCAGCAAAGTTTTTATGAGCTTGATATGCACGATGTTTATGATGGGGTATGGGCATGTGCCTCTTTACTACATTGTGCTCGTAATAGACTCCCTGATGTTTTAAAACGTATTCATGCTGCATTACGCCGTGGCGGTGTGTGCTATATGTCTTTTAAATATGGAACAGCAGATAGAGTAAAAGGCGGTAGGGCGTTTACTGACTTAAATGAAGAGCAGGCTCAGGAATTGTTAGACCAGTTGAATGGGGTTAGGGTATTAAAACAGTGGATTACAGTAGATCAGCGACCTGATCGACAAGAAAAATGGCTGAATGTACTTTGGAAAAAACATGCCTGACTTTATTCCTACTGCACAAGAACAACTTAAATTTCTAAAAAATATTCAGCTGATTTTACAGTCGGGTAGTTTTAGTAGCACCTATAAATTTGCATTGCTGATTAGCCTAGGCCGATTAGCTATTGAAAAAGGTGAAGATTCAGGTGAGAGTCTATCACTCGAATATACGGATATCGCTGAGAAGTTTATCGAGCTGTATTGGAAGCAAGCGGTACCCTATACCTTTAATGATGAAGGGCAGCTGATTTTAAATCAGAACAATGGTAAACAAGCTGCCATTGTGAATCGCATTATACAGCTTCGGCAAAGCTACTCTTCTTTGGGGTTATTAAGACGAGATTCATTGGTGTGGTTGAAGCTAGTTAAAGATGTCGCTCGCACTGTAAAAGACATGCCAGTCCGCTACTTGCAAAATATCAATGGTCAAAATTTTGAGTTTTTATATCAGCTTGATCGGTGTGGAAAGCAGCTCATCCTTTTGCCTCAAGTCATGTTTTGCTTACGACAGTTCAGTGAAATCATCGAAGAGCTTTGCCAGAAACGTTGGATTGACTATATCCGTAAGAACAGCAGCAATGCACCTATTTTGAATCAGTTGCCGAATCTTGAACAATTCATGTTTGAGCCGAGTCGGAACCAATTAAATGCTGTGGCTAATGTGTTGGTCGAGCTACAGGACTGTAAATGCTTCTACTGCAATAAACCGATGCGCAATGGCAATTACGCCGTTGATCATTTCATTCCATGGTCTATGTATCCCTCAGATACAGGTCATAACTTCGTGTTGGCAGATTCAAGCTGTAATTCTAAGAAAAGTAATCTACTCGCATCTGATGAGTTTTTGCATAAATGGCAGGAGCGAAATGAAGAGCAGAATTTGATTATTGTTGACCGGATATCAGTGCTCGGTTTTTTGACGGATAAAGAGCGGTCGCATAAGGTGGCTGAGTGGGCATATAATCAGGCTAGAGAAAATAATTATATATTTTTTAAAAAATAAAATTATAAATTTCAATCTCTTAAATTTTAACCAATAATTCTTTAAAAATATTACCTTGAGTACGATTGACATCGTATTAAAAAAGATCTAAATTCGAATAATGAAATATTGATCGTAATCAAAATACGACTGAAAACGTACTTGGAGGTATATATGGGTGATAAGAAGAAATTAATAGATATAGCATCTATTCAATCAGGATTGAGTGCTGCAAATCAGCGAGAGATGTCAGAGGCAAAACCAGGCTTTGTAGAAGTTGTTTGCTTAACTGGAAATAACCTATCGGAAAATGGGCTAGTGAAATTGAAAGACAGTGAGCTGAAAAAGGTTTATGTCGAGCAAAGCCGTTTGGAAGGTCATATATTGCAGGATCAAGACATTCTACTGATGGCACGAGGAACGAACTTTCGTGCAGCCCTATTGAAAGAATATCACTTGAATATTCCTAGTATTGCATCCCCGAATGTATTTGTGATTCGTTGTGGAGAGAAGATATTAGCTGAAGTACTAGTGAGTTTTATTAATAGTGGTCATGGGCAGGCATTGATGGACGAGATTGCAATTGGATCGACTGTACGCAGTTTATCTATTGCAGGTCTTAAAAATTTAGAAATCTCTATTCCTGAGATAGGACATCAAAAATTAATCACTTCTATTTTTTATGCAAATATTGAGGCTTTAACTCTTCTAGATAAGCTCAAAGTGCAACAGCTTATTGCCGTTGAAGCTAGTTTACAGCAATTGATGGTGTGAGGGGTTAAACATGAAAACGAATCAATTTGATTTAAAAGCACGTATTAAACAAAGCTTAGATGCGTTGCATCTGTTCCAAAAAGCAGAACATGCTCCTGAATTACTGACGTTAGCAGCTTATGTTTCTTTTGTTGATATCGAATTTGCTGCATCCTTCGAGAAGTTGAGTAAGGCAAAAGTAAAAGAAGAATTGCAGAAATTCTTACACCATTCTGACTTAAAGTTTGTTCATCACTTACTCTCTGATAAAGTTGAAGAGGTTGAATTTTCTATCTTAACTCGAACATTTATTGAAGCCTCTTCAGCTTATGATAACCAACAAGCATATGGCAAGGCACTTGCCCATGAGCTGCCAACCTTATTGTCTAATGAATTTTATTATGAGTTTTTTACGAGTAATGAAAATTTAGCAAACCTTGTTTTAGCGATTATTGATAGCCAACCTATTAAGCGTTTTTATGATGGGGCATGTGGTATAGGCTTAGTTGCATCGCAGTTAAATGCTGAAGAGTATTATCTACGAGATATTAATCAGTTACCGATTGCTATTGCAGAAGTAATTTTTAAATTAGCAGGTAAAAAACTGAATTGCCAACTTCAAGATTCCTTAACTGAAAACGAATTGTCCAACGAAGTTGATTTAGTTGTCACTACACCGCCATTTGGAGAACGAATTAATCCAAATGCAATAAAAACAACGCCGTATTTAAGACAACTATTTAAAGCCATGCCAACCAATGCCTCAGATAGTGCATGGATTCAGCAAGCCTTATATCAGTTAAATGATACAGGGAGAGCGTTTATCCAAGTTCCATCTGGGTGGTTGTTTCGAGGGGGCTATGATCTCGCTTTGAGAACTGAGCTTTTAGAAAATGATTGGATTGATACGATTATTTTGTTACCTAAAGGCTTTATGCAACATACCAAAATTGAAACAGTTTTGTTGGTGTTGAATAAGGGAGCAAAACAGCATGATGGGATCAAAATGATCGATATTAGTGACCATGTAAAACAGCGAACCGTTTTACGTCCTATCCTATCAGAGGAATCGATTAAACATATTGCGTCAGTATTCCATGGGCAAGATGATCCTGATATTTGTAAGATTGTGACGGTAGATGAAATTCGTTCAAAAGACATGAATTTGAGTTTCAATAAATATTTTATCAATGAAATTGAAGTCACAAGGTTTGATTTAGCGAAAGAGAAAGCGAAATTAGAAATGCTTGAACAGGAATATCAAGCAGCGAAAGTTAAGCTTAATCAGTTGTTGAGCCAAATTTAAAGGAGAGCTGTCATGTACGATACCAAGCATGTTCAAAAACGATCACAACAGCGTGGCATTACCAAAGACATGATCAACTTTACTTTAGATCATGGTGTCATCCAAGGCGATCGATGGTTCCTGAATCGTAAATTATTGAATGAGAAAATTCATGAACTTGAAGCTCAATTGAAAGTTGCTAAGCGACTCAGAGATAAAGGTGGTGTAGTTGTAGTCGCAGAGGGAGAAGCTTTGCTCACGACTTATGATTACGATAGCCGAAATATGGCGTATTAAGGTGCGGTTCAAAAGTCTCGAGCATAAGAAAGTTTTTTGAATTAATAATTGGCGACAATTTATGTCGTTAAGCGAAAAAACCGGCCATTTACTAAAGCTTATTCAAAAGTAAAATAAGTTTGAGTAAATGTAAGGTATTACAAAATATGTATTTTTAGGTTGAAATATGGATCATTCAGTTCATAACAAATTGGTTTCATTTATCTGGTCTATCGCTGATGATTGTCTTCGAGACGTCTATGTACGTGGTAAATATCGTGATGTGATTTTGCCGATGGTGGTATTACGCCGTCTGGATACTTTATTAGAGCCGACCAAAGATGCAGTACTCGAAGAAGTCCGCTACCAACAAGTCGAAATGGAACTCACCGAGTTTGATGATGAGCCACTTAAAGAAGCATCAGGCTATGTGTTCTATAATACTTCTAAATGGACATTACGTTCACTGTATACCGCGGCATCAAATAACCCTGAAATTTTACTGGCGAACTTTGAAGAATATTTGGAAGGTTTTAGCGACAACGTTAAAGAAATCATTCAATGCTTTAACCTGTACGCTCAAATCCGCCACATGTCACATAAAAATGTGCTGTTAGATGTGGTCGAGAAATTCTTATCGCCGTACATTAACTTAACCCCTGAAGATGTAGTTGATCCAGACGGCTACCGTTTACCTGCATTGACTAACTTAGGTATGGGTTATGTCTTTGAAGAATTAATTCGTAAATTTAACGAAGAAAATAACGAAGAGGCGGGTGAGCACTTTACTCCACGTGAAGTGATTGAGTTAATGACACATTTTGTCTTTGACCCAATTCAGGAAAAATTACCTTTAACCATCACTGTCTATGACCCTGCATGCGGTTCAGGTGGGATGTTGACCGAAGCACAAAACTTTATTGAAGAGCGTTATAGCGTTGAAAATGGCAACCGTGATGTGCTTTTGTATGGTAAAGAGATCAATGACGAGACGTATGCAATCTGTAAGTCAGACATGATGATTAAGGGTAATAACCCTGAAAATATTCGTGTTGGTTCAACACTGACAACAGATGAATTTGTTGGCACCAAGTTTGACTTTATGCTGTCTAACCCACCGTATGGTAAGAGCTGGGCATCTGAGCAAAAGCATATTAAAGATGGTTCAGATGTGATTGATCCACGCTTCATTGTGAAATTAAAAGATTATTGGGGCAATGAAGAAAGCTGTGATGCCACACCACGTTCAAGTGATGGTCAGCTTTTATTCCTCATGGAAATGGTCAATAAGATGAAATCGCCTGAGCATAACGGCATTGGAGGTCGTATTGCTTCAGTTCATAACGGTTCTAGCTTATTTACGGGTGATGCGGGTGGCGGTGAAAGTAATATTCGTCGTTATATCATCGAAAATGACTTATTGAATGCGATTGTACAGTTGCCAAATAACCTGTTCTATAACACAGGCATTACCACCTATATTTGGTTGTTATCGAATAACAAACCTAAGCATCGTCAAGGCAAAGTACAACTGATTGACGCAAGTTTGATGTTCCGCAAGTTGCGTAAAAACTTAGGCAATAAAAACTGTGAATTTGCCCCTGAACATATTACGGAAATTATGCAGACTTACCTTGCAAGTCAAGATGTAGAGCGTCAGCTTGATGCGCAAAATGATCCTATTGGTATCGCAAGTAAGGTGTTTGATAACCAAGATTTTGGTTATTACAAGGTCAATATTGAGCGCCCAGACCGCCGTAGTGCACAGTTTAGTGCAGAGCGTTTGCAAGGCTTACGTTTTGATAAGTCTTTGTCTGAGCCAATGGAATATATGTATAGCACTTATGGTGATGACATCTATACCGAAGCCAAGCTTGATGCTGTAAAAAAAGAAGTCTTGGCTTGGTGTGAAGATCAAGAGATTAGCCTCAACAACAAAGCCCAAGCCAAGCTGTTTGATGTGAAGCATTGGAATGCATTAAAAACAGTCTTGGACAATGCGTTTAGCATTATGCAACAGGTCGGCACAGATGAGTTTTCAGACTTTAATCTGTTTAAGAAAAAAGTCGATGAAGCGATTAAAGCGTTAAAGATTAAGCTGTCAAATTCTGAAAAGAACAACATTTCAAATGCGGTGAGTTGGTATGACGAAAATGCAGAAAAAGTGGTGAAAAAAGTTGTGAAGCTGAATGACGCTGAGCTTGCTGATTTACTTGAACACTTGGGTTGTACAGAAGCAGATTTGGCTGATTTTGGCTATTATGCAACGGCGAAAAAAGGCGAGTTCACCACCTATGAAAGCAATAGCGATTTGCGTGATAGTGAATCTGTACCGTTAAAACAGCAGATTCATCAGTATTTCTTAGATGAAGTAAAACCGCATGTGGCTGAAGCATGGATTAATCTTGATTCTGTGAAGATTGGTTATGAAATTAGCTTTAATAAATACTTCTATCAGCATAAGCCATTGCGTTCTTTAGAAGAGGTGGCTCAGGATATTTTAAGTCTTGAGAAGCAAGCCGATGGTTTGATTGCACAGATTTTGGGTCTTTAAGGGGAAGTATGATGTTTGAAAAATATGATGCTTATAAAGATTCGGGTGTGGAGTGGATTGGGGAAATTCCTAATCACTGGGAAGTAAAGAAATTAAAATATATTGGTAGCTCGATTATTGGATTAACGTATAGTCCTAATGATTTATGTTCGGTTGAGGAAGGCACCTTAGTTGCTCGATCTTCAAATATTTTTGAAGGGAAATTTGTACTTGATAAAAGTGATAACGTTTATGTCAAGTCAAAAGTTCCCTCAAAACTGTTTCTAAAAGCAGATGATATTCTTATTTGCTCTAGAAATGGCAGTAGAGATTTGATTGGTAAATGCGCGTATATTAAAGATGATTCAAATTATTCATTTGGTGCCTTTACGACAGTTTTTAGAGGACATTTCAATCACTATTTATTTTATATTTTAAATAGCGATATTTTTAAAAGGCTGTCTGGAACATTCTTAACTTCAACGATTAATCAGCTCACGATATCAAATCTAAATAGTATTTCTATTCCTCTTCCACCTGAAAGAGAAATAGACAGTATTAAAAAATTTCTGCATGAAAAGCTTTTTACAATTGATGAAGCCATTGCGATTAAAGAACAACAAATTGCTTTACTCAATGAACGTAAGCAAATTGTGATTCAAAAAGCAGTGACTCAAGGTTTAGATCCAAGTGTACCGATGAAAGATTCAGGTGTGGAATGGATTGGTCAAATTCCTGAGCATTGGAATGTCGTTAGAGCAAAGTATTTATTTAAAGAGGTGGAAGAACGATCTGTTTTTGGGAATGAGGAGTTGTTATCTGTTTCTCATTTAACAGGTGTGACACCTCGATCTGAAAAAAATGTATCGATGTTTATGGCAGAAGATTATTCAGGCTCTAAGGTATGTAAAAGACATGATTTAGTCATGAATATCATGTGGGCATGGATGGGGGCATTAGGTGTATCTGATTATGATGGTATTGTAAGTCCCTCATATGGTGTATATAGACAAAAAATAGATAATACCTTTAATCCAGAATATCTAGAGTATCTACTGAAGACGACAAAATATCTTGAACATTATAATCGTGTCTCCACGGGGCTTCATTCATCAAGATTACGTTTTTACGGGCATATGTTCTTTAATATGAAACTTGGTTTTCCAAATTTAGATGAACAAAATGAAATTATTGCGAGCATTAAAAGTCAGATTTCAAAAATTGAGCTTGCAGTCGAAAATTTAGCGAATCAAATAGAAAAGCTAAAAGAATATAAAACCACGCTCATTAACGATGCTGTGACAGGCAAAATTAAAGTGGCATAAAAAATGAAACCTAGCGAACTTCGGTTGGCTAGGTTTTTTAATATTTCGGGGGGGAATATGAGCTTATATACAGTAGACACAACCAATAAAAAACTGAAACCATTAAATGGTACAAAACTCAGCGAACAACAGCTTACTGAGCGTTATGACTTACAAGAATGGTTGGTGAGCCACCCTGAAGCATTAGGTGAGGAACTACTGATTATCCAAAAAGAATTTGATGGCTTTGATGGAACAGGCGAACGCCTAGACCTTTTGGCATTAGACACGAAAGGACAGCTTGTACTGATTGAAAACAAACGAGATGACAGTGGACGTGACGCCGTGTGGCAGGCACTCAAGTATGCCTCTTATGTAGCGCCATTTACTTCAGATGACATCGAAGACGTCTTTGCAAAATATTTAATTAAAAATAAACCTGTATATGCAGATTTGGATGATCATGCATTTGATGCCGACCAAGTCAAAAACACAGCTAAAATACTGATTGAACGCTTTTTAGAAGAACATCAGGAAATGGGTGTATCGATTACGACACTTAATCCACGTAATAGCCAGCGTATTATCTTGGTGGCGGGGGAGTTTCGTAAAGAAGTAACTAACACAGCACTGTGGTTGCTTGACCGTAAAATTGATCTGAAATGCGTCAAAGTTTCGCCATATAAACTAGACGAACAATTGTTGGTGGACATTCAGCAAATTATCCCTGTCCCTGAAGCATCGGAATATATGGTTCGACTCACGCGTAAGGAAGATGAAGAAACCATTGCCAAAGTAAAACAAGCCGATCATACCGATATACGCTACCAATATTGGGAGCAATTGCTTGCTTATTTTTCACAAAGCGAAAATTCGCTTTATAACAATATTAGCCCGAAGACTGATCATTGGTTGAGTTCAGCAACGGGTATTTCTCAATGTAACTACCATTTGATTTTATTACAGAAAGCGATACGGGTAGATATTGAGTTTGCGAGAAAGGACGCCGTGGAGAATAAACAGCTCTTTGATTTCTTCTATGAACGTAAAGACGAAATTGAGCGCAAATTTGGTCAGCCTTTAGAGTGGTTAAGATTAGATGCTAAGAAATCATCTCGGATTGAGTTTATTTTGAATACCGATGGTCATAATCAGGACTTATGGCAAAGTCATATTGCATGGCATTTGGAACATATACAAAAGCTTGAGCAAGCCTTTAAGCCATATATGAATGAAGCGTATCAAGTGATTAAGTAAGAAAACATAGATCTAAAAATTTAAAATTGAGGGTAGGTTGTGTCAGAATCACAAGCGTTGATTAAAGTAGCAGTGTGCAATGTGGCACAGTTGCTTCGTGGTGGAAATATTCAGGTTCAAGACCAAGCAGATATACAAGGTAAATTGAAGATACCTGAATATCAGCGACCATATATTTGGAATGCAGAACAACTGGATCAACTCATTACTGATATTGAAGAGCATCAGAAAAAATCGAAACGCAGTGCTTACTACTTAGGCAGTATTATCTTACATGCCAAAGATACAGAGTTGAATATTATTGATGGTCAGCAAAGGTTGACCAGTTTAACGTTATTTGGCTACTTGAATGAACAACTGCAAGATGTCACTTTAAGCTATCACTCGAGTGTGAGTGTTGAGCATATCCGACGCAATTTAGCCTATCTACACTCGATTAAAGATAAATGGGAAAAAACTATTGATCTTGAAAAGGTCGTTGTTTCATTGGTGGTTACAACATCAGAAGACGATGCTTATAAATTCTTTGAAACGCAAAATACAGGCGGTGTTCGCTTATCTGGTATCGATATTATTAAGGCATATCATCTTCGTGCGATTAATTCAGAACAACAAAAGAAACACCAAACGTTTTATGCCAAAAAATGGGAAAGCTTGGGGGAGTTTTCTGAGACGGTATGGAGATTATTATTAGGGCGATATTGGAATGTTCTCAACTTCAGAGACATCCCTTACTATAAAAACAAAGTCGCAATTAAAAATGCCATTATTGAAGAATTTTCAAAGAATACCCAAAAAGGTACAGAAGATATTGCTTATAGCCAAATCAGCACAGAGTATAACCCTGTCAATCGCTCCTCACAGATCAGCACGCCCAACAGTTACCATTTCAGACAACCATTAAATGCAGGGATTAATACCATTTCATACTTAGAATACTACAATCAGTTGTATTTAAAGTATTACCAAAACTTGGATGTAGCGTATCTAGCAGAGTATTACCAATTTACAAAGTGGTTAAAACAGCTAAAAGGATGTCATTTTTTAGCAGAGTTATATGCCATTGGCATCATGCTATATGTAAGCAAATTTGGTGAATACAAATTAGATATTTTTGCGAAAAAGTTTTTCCGTGTGGCCTATTCACCAAGAGCAACGAATAAGACTAGAGTACAAGCGGAGAGCGTACCTAAACTGCTCAAAGATAATCAACTATTAGATCATTTGGTGATGGCTTATCGACCCGAAGATTCTTTTAAACATTTAGATAGTTTGAATTTTGTGGTTACGGAGTATGATCTGGATGAGACTAAAAAGTCCCTCAAAAAAACCTTTATTCAAGAAACTATAAAGCACTTTGAACTGAATTTGAAAAACGAAGAAATACAACAGGGCTTTTTCGAACAGCTAACGCAGAAAATAAAGAATTTGGGGTAAGAAATGAATCAGTGTGTAGATACAGAATTATTGACGCTTCAACGTGTCGTAGAGCAAAAATATCAATTCATTATCCCGAGTTACCAACGCCCTTATGTTTGGACAAGCGATGAAATAAAACGACTATTAGAAGATATTCATTCAGCATATATACTTGAAGAACCTCATTATTATGTGGGAAGCATTCTGACGGCTCGAAGAAACATCGTATTAGGAAATGAAAATGTTGATGTACTCGAGTTGATTGATGGACAACAACGAACGACGACTCTGATGCTATTTTCTCTAGCTTGTATGAGCTTAACAGAAAAAATAACGCATCCAATACTAGGTGTCGCGAGTATTCAAAAACAACCAAGATTACATTTTGAAATTAGAGAAAATGTACAAGCTTTTTTGCAAGAACATTCTGGATTGGCCAAGGTTATGGCAAAGCATGTATTCAATGCCCAAGAAGATGAATATCTTGAAAAAATTGAACAAGGCTTAGTTGTTATTCGTCAGTATTTAGAATCACTGAAAAATCAAGGTGTTTTAATTGGATATCTAGATTATGTTTACCACCATGTGACTTGGGTAAACAACATCGTCCCTACTGATACAGATTTGAATAAGATATTTACCAGTATGAATACAGCAGGTGTTCAGTTAGAGCCTGTAGACTTGGTAAAAGCAAAAATCTTTAAAAAGATAAATACAGATAAAGTCCTTTATAGTGAAATATGGGATATCTGCCAAAATATGAATCAATATTTTGAACGATTACTCAAAGGGAAAATCAGCATAGAAAGTTGGCGAAAATTGAGCTTTGCTGATTTAGTTAAATATCAGCCATCAAAAATGGCTTTCCTCTGCTTGCGAATTTCATCTGAAGTAGAACAGCTAGATCTTTCAATTTCTAAGATATTTGATGATTTTAAATCAGACATCAATAATGAAAATATCAGCTTTCAAAAAGAGATTCAGCCGGTAGTAAAAAGCTTAGGAAATGAAGAAATTAATTATACTTTTCGTTCTTTTTTAAGTTTTGACTTATTGCTGATTCATGCCTTAAGAATTTATAAAATTAAAGCAAACTTAGGTACAGATATTCAGCAACGAATGACAGGTGCAAAACTTCAAGAAATCTTTGATGATTTTTTAGAAGAAGCAGATGAAGTTCATATTAAGGCATTTATACAGACCTTATGGCAAGTTCGTTATTTGTTTGATCGCTTTGCGGTAAGATGGATAGAAGATGAAGAGAGTCGATCAGAGGAGCTAGTATTAACCTATATATCAGCACTTGATAAAAATGACTCCTATCCAAGATCAAAACAGGAGTATTCGGCACTACAGCAATTGCAAAGCGTTTGTATTTTCACAACTGACCGTAATGCACATTATTGGCTGACGCCATATTTAATGGAACTAGTAAAAGTCTTTGAACAGCGTGGTGAAAAGGCTTGTGATGAGGAAGCATTGAGCATTCTTGAGAAAATTGACAATACACTTTCTTTAACAACGCAGACTCAGAAACAAGCGAGTTATTTGTTGGCCCAAGGGGTAGAAGTTGCAAAGGACTCTTTTGATAATATCCAAGCAAATTTAAATACTCCTCAAGGCACTGGATTTAAACATTATTGGTTTCAGAAACTTGAATACACATTATGGAAAGCGATCAAGTTCGATAATTTGATGCAATGTCGTGATCAAAAACAGTTTAAAGGCTATCGTATTAGCTCCAAGAATTCGATTGAACATATACATCCACAGAATGAAAAATATAGCTTAGGGTTAGACGACCAATATTTGCATGCTTTTGGCAATTTGGCATTGCTTAGCCCGAGTCAGAATTCAGAATATAGCAATAAACCTATTCGTGTCAAAAGAGCAGATTTCTATGAGAAGCCTATTTATGATTCATTGAAATTAAAGAACTTATTTGACCGTTTAGACAGCGAGAGTAAAGAGCTAGATATCCATACGATTATTGAACATCAGCAAGATATGCTGAATATATTGGAACAACATTATAAGGGTGAGGGTATGACATGGTCAGTTTAACTAACGAACGTGCTTTGGAAATGGCAATTGAAAAAGCGCTGACTGGAACATGCCTCGAAAATGTTAAAGCAGGTTTAACCGATATTTCTCTACCTCATCATGGCTTTGTATCGGGTTCACCTGCAAATTTTGACATGTTGTATGCCTTAGATACCCAATATTTCTGGCAGTTCTTAGAACAAACACAAGCTGATGAACTGGCAAAGATTCAAAAATTTAATCCACACGATTGGCAACGTAAAATCTATGAACGCTTTGATCGAATGATCCGTAAGCATGGGGTGATTCATCTACTGAAAAAAGGTCTCGCCGTAGATCAAGCGCATTTTCAGTTGATGTACCCAGCGCCGTTGGCAAGTAGTTCTCAGAAGATTAAAGACCGATTCAAGCAGAACATTTTCAGTGTGACTCGCCAATTACGTTACTCAAAAGCCAATCCATTACAAGAAATTGACATGGTGGTATTTGTAAATGGTATTCCGATTATTACTTTTGAACTAAAGAATGAATGGACAGGGCAGAATGCGCGTCATCATGGTCAAAAGCAATATAAACAAGATCGTGATATCACACAGCCCTTATTGAGCTTTGCTCGTTGTATTGTACATATGGCTGTCGATACCGATGAAGTCTATATGACTACGAAGTTGGCTGGAGCGAATACCTTTTTCTTACCTTTCAACAAGGGCCATAACGCAGGTGCAGGAAATCCGCCAAATGCAGAGGGGCATAAAACAGCATACCTCTGGAAAGAGCTACTTTCAAAAGAAAGTTTGGCAAATATCGTTCAGCACTTCGTACGACTAGATGGTGATGAGAAAACCTTATTAGATAAAAGGAATCTGTATTTCCCACGTTATCATCAACTCAGTGTAGTACGCCGTCTCATTCATGATGTTTCAACACGTGGCGTAGGGCAGACATATCTTATTCAACATTCCGCAGGTTCAGGTAAGTCAAACTCGATTACATGGGCAGCATTTCAGTTGATTGAAGCCTACCCAGTAGAAAAAGACATTGCAGGAAGCCGAGGGCTAGAACATCCCTTATTTGATTCAGTGATTGTGGTGACGGATCGCCGTATTCTGGATAAACAGCTTAAAGAGAACATCAAGGAATTCTCAGAAGTTAAGAATATTATGGTACATGCCCATAAGTCTTCAGAGCTGAAATCTGCTTTAGAAAATGGCAAAAAGATTATTATTACTACGATTCAAAAATTCCCTTTTATTATTGATGGAATTGCAGACTTAAGTGAAAAGCGTTTTGCTGTGATCATTGATGAGGCGCATAGCTCTCAATCGGGTGTTGCACATGACAAAATGAATGAAGTCATGGGTAAAGCCAATGAAGACAGTGATGGTGTAGATGCTCAAGATAAAATCTTAAGTGCGATGTTGGCACGTAAGATGAAAGGCAATGCATCCTATTTTGCTTTTACTGCAACGCCAAAAAACACGACTTTAGAAAAGTTTGGTGAAAAGCAAGCAGATGGTTCCTTTAAACCTTTTGATCTGTATTCGATGAAACAGGCAATCGAAGAAGGGTTTATTTTAGATGTCTTGTCAAATTACACGACATATAAGAGCTTCTATGAAATTGAGAAGTCTATTCTAGACAATCCGTTATTCGATACTAAAAAAGCGCAGAAAACCTTACGAAGCTATGTGGAGAAAACTCAACAGACCATTGATATCAAAGCTGAAGTGATGCTGGATCATTTTATTCAGCATGTGGTAAATACCAAGAAATTAAAAGGCAAGGCCAAAGGGATGATAGTGACTCAAAATATTGAGTCTGCAATCCGTTATTACAAAGCGATTGACCGTTTGCTTGAGCAAGCAGGGTATCCATTTAAAGCCATTATTGCTTTCTCTGGTGAGAAGAAAGTAGATGGTATTGAATATTCAGAAGCGATTCTCAATGGATTCTCTGACAACGATACCAAAGATATGTTTGATCGTGGTTATGTGGGTGACAAGAAGCCTGTAGGCGTGAATGAAGATCAGTATCGATTGCTTATTGTTGCGAACAAATACCTGACTGGTTTTGATCAGCCTAAGCTATGTACGATGTACGTTGATAAAAAGTTGGCCGATGTACTCTGCGTACAAGCGCTGTCTCGCTTAAATCGTTCTGCACCTAAATTAGGTAAGAGAACTGAAGATCTCTTTGTGCTCGATTTCTTCAATGAGATAGAAGATATCAAACAATCATTTGATCGTTTCTACACGTCGACTACGTTGTCACAAGCGACTGATATTAATGTACTCAACGAACTAAAAGATGAGTTGGATACTGTTGGAGTATATGAATCTACTGAAGTGGAAGATTTCGCTACGAAGTATTTCGATTCAGTCGATGCAGAAAAATTAAGCCCGATGATTGATATCGCCGTGGCACGTTTTGATGCTGAATTAGAACTCACTCCTGAAGATAAAGCTGACTTCAAGATCAAGGCAAAGCAATACGTGAAGATTTATGGACAGATGGCTTCAATTTTGCCATATGAAGTTCCAGCATGGGAAAAGCTGTATTGGTTCTTAAAGTTCTTGATTCCGAAACTCAAAATTGAAGATCCCGAAGCGGATGCCTTGGATGAGTTGTTAAACTCAGTTGATTTAAACTCATATGGATTACAGCGTAAAAAACTGAATGAGCAAATTGAGTTAGATGCTGAAGAGACAGTTCTAGATCCGACAAATTCGAATCCTCGTGGTGCTCATGGCGGTGAAACTGAAGAAGACCCATTAGATGAAATCATTAAAACGTTTAATGAACGCTGGTTTGGAGGTTGGGCTGCAACGCCTGAAGAGCAAAAAGTAAAATTTGTGAATATCTTAAAACAGATAAAAGAACATGCTGATTTCGAAAGTAAGTATCTGAATAATCCTGATCCGCATACTAAAGATCTAGCTTTTGACAAGATTATGAATGAAATCATGCTTCGTCAAAGAAAAATCGATATGGATATGTATAAGCATTATTCAAAAGATACTGCATTTAGAATGTCATGGAAATATAGTCTGCAACAGGGTGTTATGAGGTAATTCTTAAAATATGGGTTAAATAATGAAAATTAACCCATCTAAGCGACAATTTATGACGCCATTAGGTTTATATAGGTCATTGAATAGATTATATTATTTAATTTGAAGTAGGGAATAATAATGGGGGCATTATGGAGTTGTTAGCATCTGATATATTAGGGGAGCAATTGAGTGCTAGACATATTCTTAAGCGAATTTTTGAGTCGCGTAAACTTACTGAGCCAACAAGTCATCCCCTGTATAGCTATCATATTACCCTAGAAGAATATCAAGACCTAAAGCGTACGCTGAGATATAGCCAACAAGATCAAAAAAGCCATAAACCTGGTCGTGAATGGTGTGCAGTTTTTACACTATTTGTTTCGGAATGGTTTCGTCGAGAGTATAAAAGTGGGTGGAGTTGGGGGCCTGTATATGATGCACTGGGCTTTCAACCTTTGGATGATATTCGCTATGTGGTTCAGCAAGGCTTAGAATGTTTTTGGAAACGTCCAATCCTTAAATTTGAAGGTTCAAATCATACCAATTATTTAGGTTCTGCATTTAAAGAGGGTGGATTCCCTTCAAACCTTTTAATGGAGAAAGGTAATCATTATCAGACTGTATTTAAAAGAATTGTGGCGCAGTTTAGTCACTACAGACATTATAACCCAGAAATAAATGACCAATTGATTCAAGCGTATACTCAATATCTGCCTCAAGCATTCAAGGAACATGAAACACGAGTGCTTATTTCAGATATGGCAGAACATCTGGTTCATTTAGTTGAAACGCATGAATTAGACAATACCGATAATCCAGCAGCTTATTTATCCGTAAATTTCCCCAAGTGGAGGGAGGCATTTCCTCTACCATTAGAAAGTAGTGTTGCGGAACAGTTTTTAAATCAGTTGCTCGTTACCTCTAGTACTGAATTGAAGCAAATGAAAACAAAACAGGATGCTTTATCCTGTACGAGTTTCTTTAACCGTAATTCTAATCAAATATTAACTGAAGTTTTCCTGCCCAACTCACTAGAAATTACTTTGGAGGATGTTAAAGGAATTCCTCCTCGTGTAGAAATTGTGTTGTATGAAGCACATGAACCGTTAGCTAAACTTGGCACAGCAACGTTTATGGCAAGGCCTGAGGCTAATAAGCCAGTGAATATACGTATAGGTGCACAAACGCGCATTATTACGAGAAAGAATTATCAACATGGATTGATTTTGTCGCTACAAAATAAAGATCAGATTCTTTATCAAAAAGAATTACCTCAAACTTGTTTAGAAATCGGTAGTGTTCCTGTTGCATTTGCACAGGATGAAGGAGAGCTTTGTCCATTTATTGGGCAGGCTTCATTCAAAACAGCAGAATCGGAAATTATTTTACTCTTACCGCCATCATATCAATTTACTTCTCAGGACTGTGTCACTGGGCATTTGTCGAATGCTTTTGGCCAGCATGTTTACAAGGTAAAAGGTGATATTGAAATTATTGGTGATAATCAAGAGCAATATCAGATTCAATGCTCTAAATATCACGAAAAATCAGAACTTGTAGATCTTTTTGGTACGAAGTTTACTTGGCCTACGGTACCTGCGTTGGCTTTTTTAGGAAGACCTAAGGCACGTTATACAGAAACTGGTTTGCAGTCAAAAAATGATAGTTTAGCTATTTATGCAGAACAAAAGCTTTTAACTCATCATGTAGGTTCTAGTGGATATGGTGTAAAGACTTTAACTATTAAAAATACCGCACAAAATGTGGTATTGCGGCGTAAGGTTGTAATTTTTCCTGAAGACCTAAAAATTGAATTGTTGGCAGGAGATACCCCTAATGAAGCAGATATTCGTCTTCTAACCAAAAGTAATATCATTTGTTTAGGAATCACTGCTGATCATCAAGCAGTGAGCTTTAAGGCGCGTAAACTGAATGATGATATACATGGGCAATATGGTTATGAATATCATCTAAAATGCAATGAGCATCCACCTGAAAATATCAAACTTAATTTGATGCTGAATTTGGGAGATCAAGTAGATTTATTACTACCATTTCCGTCACATGGTGCAACGCTCTATAACGGGAATCACCAGCCGATTAAACAAAAAATATTAACTGTAGATGATTTGCTCGGTTCAAGATTATGTCTATATGCACCAGAAAATAAGCCGACCAATTTTCGGATGACAATCAGGCTAAAAAGTAGTCATATCCGTGATATTGATGCCCCTTACTACAACTGGAAGTTTTTGGTGAGTGGAAAACCACATCAAGAATCACTTATTCATTATCGAGCTGAAATAGAAGAATTATTGGCATTAACAAAAGATTTAGATGCACGGATTATTCTCGAAGTCACTGGTGGGAAACAAGCTTTAAATTATCAGATTAAACATTATCAAACCGAGTTTGAAATAGATGAACAAGGTCATTATTTTTTAAGTGGTTTGAATCTTTCAGGTTCACAAGTGATTGATCCAGTCATCATGGTTTTAAACCAACCTGAACAGGCCGTTTTACCACTCGAACCAGTTACAACTGAAGGGGTTGAAACAGGTAAGTATAAATTACCAAGATTGAGTAATGTGGGTCCATGTTTAATTATTCCTAGAGATGAAAGATCGATTAAATTTAGACCGAAATTCATAGCGCAGCAGATAAGTGAAGATTCATTATCTTTTGAATCTGCGGATACGCTACATACTGCCGTACGTGATTATCATCCAACATTTAACCCAAATAGTATTGTAGATTTCTTAGAACTTATGGCGAGTGATTTGCAAAACTCTGGATGGCTGTATCTTTACCACTTATATTCGAAGTACAACCATTTACCGTTGGTCACATTTCAAGTGTGGAAGGATTTGGTAAGAAATCCATCATGTTTGGCACTGGCGATATGGTTACTTGATTTTGAACATGATATTTATCAACGCTTCGAACGAGAATTCGATTTAGTATGGGAATTAATCCCCGCTAAAGCTTGGAAAAATGCAATCTCTAAAACTTTTGAACTTTATGTGAGTCAAGGTATCCCTGAGGCAATTGTTAAAAAAACGCTGAAAGTGAGATATGCAAAGTTATCTCAAGACATTTCAACGCTAAATCAAAGTTTAGAAGCTTATTATTTTGATGAGCCAGTTCTAAATGGATTAACGCAGAATCAGTTGAATAATATTGTTAACGGTCATTATCTTCAGAATTTATTGAGATACCAGCCTGAAGGCGAATTGTGGCCAATGTGGTTCCAGCAACAACTCACAGCGTGGTTTGAAAAAGATAATCTAAATCTTCCATTAAAACCTATGGTCAGTTTGCCACAGCATGCATCAGTTATTCTTTTGCCAATTTATCTTGCGCTAAAAAATGTAGGTCTAACCAGTTTTGTGCTTGAAGATAAATCAAATAGTTTAACTCATCATAAGATTCGTCAGATCCGTGATTTTGACCAGTCTTGGTTTAACTCAATTTTTGAAATAACAACATCTTATTTATTAAATTTAAAGGCTCACTAATATGCAACCTTATTATTCCGATTTATTAGAGCAAGCATGTCAGCGTACAAAAGAATCAACGTTAAGCGTATTAGGGATCAACGATCCTGAGTTAAGAGAACACCTTGCTGAACAAATGTCTCAGCTTCCGGGAAGAAAATTTTCATTTTTAGCTCCACCTGTTTTTGAGCATACTTTTGCTTGGAAACAATCACCGGTGACGATGTCAGAGTTGAGTGGAAAATTATTAGCGAAGTCAGTTGTAAGTGCTTTGGATTCGCAGAGTAATGGTCGCTATCGCTTTGGGGCAGAATTTAAGCCTTTTGAACATCAACTAAAAAGTTGGAAAAACTTATTAGCGGATAAAAAATCAATTGTTGTCACATCTGGTACAGGTTCAGGTAAAACAGAATGTTTTATGGTACCAATTCTGAATGATTTATTTGAATTAAGCGAAAATATCAATGCGCCGTTGGAAGGTGTGCATGCTCTATTCTTATATCCGCTTAATGCGTTGATTAATTCTCAGGAGGAGCGCTTAAGTGCTTGGACTCAGCACTTCGGTGGGAAGTTACGATACTGTTTGTATAACGGTAATACACCTGAATCAGAGAGTTCAAAAAGAACATTGCAAAAGGAGCGTCCTTATCAAGTCTTAACACGAGAATTGATGAGGAAAAGCCCTGCACCAATTTTGGTGACCAACGGGACGATGTTGGAATATATCATGGTGCGTCAAATTGATGCACCGATTATTGAAAAATCTAGAGCAAAGAAAAGCCTGCGTTGGATTGTTTTAGATGAAGCTCATAGCTATGTTGGATCACAGGCAGCAGAGCTTGCCTTGCAGTTACGACGTGTTTTAGAGGCCTTTGGTGTTGAGGCCAAAGATGTAAGATTTGTCGCAACTTCTGCAACCATTGCTGACAGTAATGCAGAACAACAATTAAAGACCTATTTATCTCAGTTGGCTGGTATTGAGGAAAGTCAAATCGAAGTGATAGGTGGCCGGCGTGCAGTCCCACAATTAAAACTTGAAACGAATCACAATAAACTCAGTTTAAAAGAATTATCTGAAATTGAGAGTGATTTAGAAGTTAGTGCTAAACGTTTTGAAGCATTAGAATCGAATCAAACAGCACGAGCAATTCGGGAAATCATTGTTCAACAAGGTACAGAAAGTTATAAGCCATTAACATCTTTGGAAATTAAAGAAAAATTAAATGCCGACTATGCTATTTCAGTGGATCAAGTCGAAATTATTGCTTGGATTGACTTACTAACAAATACAAAAGCGCAAGAAAAAGAAGAGGCTTTCCTAAAAGTACGAGCTCACTTCTTGCAAAGAATTACGCATGGCTTGTGGAGTTGTATTAATCCTCATTGTGATCAAAAAGAGGGTACAGCATTAAAAAAATGGCCATACGGTAATGTATATGCAACGTGTGAACAAGAATGCAAATGTAAATCACCAATACTAGAACTTACTTTTTGTAAAGAATGCAATTCGCCACATTTATTGGGACAATTGGTTGATTCCATGCATGGGCGCCAATTGAAACAAGTTGGAGAGGCTAAAATTGATGAATTTTCTCTTCTAACAGATGAGGATGAGCTTGATGAGGGCGATCTTAAGGCTAACTCGAATAAATTACTCGATTACAGTTCATTATTGCTCACTGTTAACGGTCATGGGGAGATGCTGAGCCTTGATAAAAAGGGCATTGAAAAATTTCCAGGGGAAGAAGACTTTAATCTATTTGCCACATCAAATGAATGCCATAACTGTGGATCAGTAACACAAGAGGGTTATTTACCTGTAAATAGAAGTATTCTTGGCGCTCCGTTCTATGTTACTAAAGCAGTGCCGACAATTTTAGAGTTTTGTCCAGATATTACGATTAAAGAGTTAGAAGAAAATGGTGTTACGAACATTTCGCCTCAAAGCTTACCTTCATTTGGACGTCGTTTAATTACATTTACGGATAGTCGCCAAGGCACCGCAAGAATGTCTGTACAGATGCAACAGGAAGCACAGCGTTCAAGATTAAGGGGGGCTGTGGTGGAAATGTTAAAAAACCTACCTGATTTATCGGGTGGAGAGATGTCTCGAGAGGAAATTGAGGGGGAAATTGAACAAATAAAACATGATCCAAAGAAGAAGATGATTTTGACATTGCTTCAACAGGAGCTATTGAAATTAGACAGCTCAGACGAAAGTTCGATTTCATGGAAAGAGATGATCGAGAAGCTTACAGCTTTATCCGATTTTAACTTTTCAATACTGAATGCGATGAAGTATTACTCTCCGGAAGTATTTGGAGATCAAACTGAAGGACCACATAGATTGATCTCAATGTTATTGTTGAGTGAATTTAGTCGACGTCCACGTAATCGAAATAGTACTGAAACGTTGGGGTTGGTAAAAGTTGGTTATAGTGGATTAGAAAAAGTTACAAGTGTTCCTTTATATTGGGAATCAAAAGGCCTTAACTTACAAGATTGGAAGGACTTTTTAAAAGTCGTTCTAGATTTCTATGTGCGAGAGTATTACTACATTCATATAGATAGAAGTATTTCAAATTGGATGGGGAGGAAAATTGTTACTAAACGATTGTTTGGACCCGATTCAAAATTTACAGAAGATAAATTTAGTAAACAATGGCCTTTGGCATCTAAGCGAAAGAATAATCGTTTGGTGAAGTTATTAGCTTTAGGCGCACAATTAGATTTAAATGCTCCAATAGATATAGATATCGCCGATGAATGGTTAAAATGTGCTTGGAAAGTTTTAACTCAAGATACGGCTATTTTAGAAAATGATAATGGTCAATTTTTCATTAGACCACAAAAGTTCAAATTTTCTTTGAATGAGCAAGCGTTCATTTGCCCAGTTACACATAGATTAATGGATACTACATTCAAAGATATTACCCCATATCTACCGATGGGTATTCCAAAAAGTAAAGAGGCTTTCATTTGTCAAAAGATTAAAATGCCGAATTTGAAAGTGTTTAGTTCCAATAAAGACCATCATGACAACGTTCAATACATCCGTGACTTAATTACTAATGATGAGACAATTAAGGAGCTACGCTCTTTAAATTTGTGGAATGATCTTTGTGATCGAATTGTTGAAGGTGGTATGTACTATCGAGTTGCAGAACATTCAGCACAGCAAGCAAGTGACCGATTACAAGACTACGAAAAGCGATTTAAAACAGGTGAAGTTAATGTAATGAACTGTTCAACCACCATGGAAATGGGGGTTGATATCGGCGGTATTTCAGCAGTGGTGATGAATAACGTACCACCGCATCCTGCAAATTATCTACAACGTGCGGGTCGTGCGGGTCGTAGTAAAGAATCAAGAGCACTTTCTTACACAATCTGTAAGTCGAATCCACATGATCAACAAGTATTTCATAACCCTAAATGGGCTTTTGAAACTAGTATCCCAGCACCTTATGTCGCTTTAAACTCCAAGAGATTGATCCAAAGGCATGTCAATTCCATGTATCTCTCATTCTTTTTAAAAAATGAGATTGGAAATACAGATGCTGAAAAAACTAAATTAAATTTGAAGTGGTTTTATTTAGCAAATGGTGACGAAGATATTTCTGTTTGCAATCGATTCATTAATTGGTTAAAAGCCAATATTTATACATGTTCTTATGCGCTAGAAAAATTAATTAAAGGTACTGATTTGTCTTTTGATTCGATTGAAAGCATTTTAGGTAACACTGTCCAAAAAATATCTGAAATGCGTGATCAATGGTTAAAGGAATACAAGCGTCTTGAAATACAGATAAGTGAAGCAGTGAAAGGTAGTGCTTACGCTTATAGATTAAATATTGAAATGCGTAGACTCTGTGATGAATATTTATTAAGAGAACTTGCTGCTAAATGCTTTCTACCAGGGTATGGCTTCCCAACTGATATTGCATCATTTGAAACGACCAATGTCATTGACTACATACGTCAAAAGCAAGATAGAGATGCTGAAAAGCAACGAAAGTCTAGAGAAGATAATGTGTCTTTATTACGTGATATGCCAAGTCGAAATTTAGCTGTCGCTATTCGAGAATATGCGCCGGGTTCAGAAATTGTATTGGACGGAAGGGTTTTTAAATCCAAAGGGATATCATTAGCTTGGCATAATATTCATAGTTCTGATGCAAAAGAAGCACAGAAATTTGATTTGGCATGGCGCTGTGTACATTGCGGTCAAAATGGATTTAATACAGATAGTGCAGTCGATATTAATAATGTTTACTGTGATAATCCAAGTTGCGGTGAAAAAATTCGCATAAATGAGCAACGTAAAGTTCTGCAGCCAACTGGTTTCGTTCATGATTTTTATGAAGAACCTAGTAACGATGTAACAACACAAACCTTCATACCTGTCCAAACCCCTTGGATTGCTGGTAAGGGGGCAAGATTAAGTTTGCCGAATAGTGCCTTAGGATTTATGGTTGCCGATACATCGGGGCATGTATTTAATTATAGTTCAGGTTTATATGGGCATGGTTATGCTGTGTGCCTTGAATGTGGTCGAGCAGAATCCCAAAAGGAAAAGGAAAAATTTCCATTGTCTCTTTCACCAGAGCAGAAACATTATCCATTAAAACCATCTAAACATGATCGAGAAAATGGGCAAAGAAAGTTCTGTGAAGGCAGTGAGCGTTTAATCAAAGATTTACATCTAGGTAGCTATATGACTACAGATATCTTTGAATTGGTGTTACATCACCCTGAACGTAATGAATATCTTACAGATAGTAAAGAAAATGAAAGTATAGCATTTACTTTGGCTGTGGCTTTCAGAAAAGCATTAGCGAAAAAGTTAGGTATATCAGCTAATGAATTGGGATATGGTAAGCGTCCAATATTATTAGATGGTAATCATCAGATTACAGCTATTCAGGTGTATGACGTCATTAGTGGTGGAGCAGGATTTGCGAGTTCAGCCCCTCGTCACATTGAGTCGTTATTATCTAGTATGGTCGATGAGCTTGAATGTCCGAAATATTGTGAGTCTGTTTGTGCTCATTGTCTTTTGGATTCACAGTCACGACATCATTACAGTTTGTTAAATCGTCATGATGCTAAAAAGTGGTTAGGTGCAAACTATAAAAACTTTATTTCTACTGAAGAATTGTCATTCTTCTCTGGTGCACAATATTGGCCATATAGCTTGAAAGAATGCATTGAACACCATGTATCATTAGGTGCTAAGAAACTAATTTTGAATTGGGGTGGAGAATCTGATAGTTGGGAGTTGTTATCTCCTAGTGTTAAAAAAACAATTGCTAGATGGGCAGAGGATACAAGTTTAGAAATCGATATTTCTGTACCACAAACTATCATAGATTCTAAAGCATATTTGGCTGAGCTGAAATTTTTACAAACACACTTTAATGTACAATTTGTTGAAGGTGACAATATTCATCAATCTATTGTGGCACAACTATATTTGACAGATCGTATTGTTACAGTTGTTAGTCCTGATATGAATAGTCGTATACCAAATGAAGAGTGGTTGAATACAAATGCCATAGTTGGAGTTAGTGAAACTTATAAGTTACTGAGTGAGAAAGTCATAACATTACCAACTTTAGTGGAAAAAAATCAAAGCTCGATTGTGGGATTAGATCTTCTTGATCAATTGAATGTTGATTTATGTAGCTTTGGTCGTAAGTTCTGGAATTTGGTTGCTGAAAGTACTAGTGAGTTCGGAGAAATTTGCCAGAATGAAACTATAAAAAGTATTGAGTATTCAGATCGTTATATCAAGTCAGCTAGCAATATGTTGTTAATTGTTAGTTGGTTAAAGGGGCTTGAGGATCAAGTTGGAAATATTGGTCAGTTGAAGATTAAGACAGTTATTTCTGATGATGAGACAAAAGATTTACCAACGATCCTTCATCATGATTACCATAGTGTGAAACAATTTGAGAAGGTTTTTGAAAAACTATTAACTGATAATTTAGATATATCCCAAAAAGAAATAGATTTAATGACCTATGATAATGGTAAGGCTCTGTATCACAAGCGAAATTTAACTATAACTTTTGAGTCGGGGACTATATTTGATATTCAGCTCGATCAGGGGCTTGGCTATTGGAGATTATTTGAGAGTCATAAATTGTCACAACGAAATGTCTATTTTAATGCCCAAAAGGACTTTATAAGTGTTGCGAATGGACTTACAGATTTACAGAAGTTTTTAGTTGTTAAAAATGGTGAGCAGAATCCAACGAACATTTATGTCAAAAAGAGAGAAGGTGATTTAGTTGTAGCTGTTTCAATATAATAATGTGTGAAAAGTTTACGATTAAAAATACAAGTGATGGTTTATTACTTTAGATTGGCTATTCAAATTGAATAGCATTTCCATAGATGTGAAATAAATAATTTCAATTAACTGTGTCGTATATACAGAAAATGAGAGGGAAAATGAGACCAATTGGCCTACACCGTAAATCTAAAGATTACTTAGATACATTAAATATTGACCCTTATGCATTTGAAGAGCGATTCATATACCTCGAATCATTAATAAAAGCGAATCTTGCATTTAAGACGAAACTTGAAAACTTTAAACAACTTATTGATTGTTTAAGCGCAGATCGATGCTTTGCCTTATGGATTGGGGAAACAGAAGATTTAATCATACAATCTGAAGCGTGTTTGCAAAAATTTGCACATGATGAAATCATAGAACAACAATTTGTGGAAGAACATGTTGCTTTGGCAGATCGAATATTCGAGTTAGCCAAAGCACGGGTTTATGAAGGACATTGGGAATATGGGGTTTCAAGAGCTGTAGATCGGCAATTTGATGATCTTACCGAATTATGTAGACGTATCTGGTCAAAAGAAAATAAAGCTTGGGTTAAATTGGCTAAGGAATGGAAAAGTTGTAACTCAAGGGTAATATGATTTGGCTAGCGATCAAAACAATTGCCCATTTCATTATTCTGATGACTGCCGCTGCTTAATTATGTGTAATTAATTTACCCTTTAATTAGCTTATAGATCATCGTTCACAAATAATAGACCTTGTATCTTGGAGGTTGTAGTGATTAGCTTCCACTATATGCAAATTGTAGAGTTTGTAATAGACCTAAGACTTTTAGTCTGTGCAAGTGAACCGTACCGGGTTTGTCGGAGACTTTTTATTTAAGTTAGGCCACCTGACCTAACGGATTAATTTTATCATAGTACATTGCTTCAAAATCAAAAGGTGGCACATAACCTAGTGCACTATGTACACGCTCTTTATTGAACCAATCTACCCAATTTAATGTCGCAAGTTGTACATCCGCTAAACCTTGCCAATCTGCTTTTAAATATTCAATCACCTCTGTTTTGTATAAGCCATTCACTGTTTCAGCCAAAGCATTATCGTATGAATCACCGGTCGTACCGACTGATGCTCGTAAATTTGCTGCTTCGGTAATCCTCCCATAAATAACCGAAGTTAAAAGTAGAGGTTAAGCAGCCATTAGAGGTGGCTTTCCTTTGTTAGCTTGATGTGTTCTTACGAGCAATTATTGGATGGAAAGTATCTACACGGATGAATACAGATATGGTGCTCGATGTACTATGATAAGATTAACCCGTTAGGTCAGGTGGCCTAACTTAAATAAAAAAGTCTCCGAAAAACCCGGTACGGTTCAAAACTTAAACACTTTCCCACTAATACGAATAATTATCTTTCAATCTTTGCGCTATTTCTTTATATTTATGAAGTTTTACCTAACTATATAAATATTGAGGGATTTTTGTGAAACATTTTTTTCTTATACTAACTTTTGGGTTGTTAATCACTACACTTTCAGGATGTGCAACATCTCGTGGACTTATCCAAGTTCCAACCTCTAATCAAGTTTCTACACAAGAGGCCAGTAATTCTAAAAAAGTGATTATTGCACTTGTTGAAGATGAAAGGTCTTTTCAAGATAAACCACCAACTGCTGATATCCCATCTTTAAAAGGTGGTTTAGCAAAGGCTACGGCTGAAGAAAAAGCAAAAGCTGTAGCTCGAAAGCGTAACGGTTATGGAAAAGCTTTAGGTGATATTCTTTTAGAGAAAGAAACGGTTTCTGAATTATTAAAGAAACGTACAACTCTAGCACTTAAGAAATCAGGCTATGAAGTTCTTGAAGATAATGCTGCCAATCGGGCGAATGCAGACCTAGTTTTGAATATTAAAATTAATAAATTCTGGTCTTGGTTCCAGCCAGGATTTGCATCTATTAAAATCCATTCTGAAATTGATACCGATATCTTCAATACGAAGAAATCGCCAGCTGAACCTATTCACGTTTACAGCAAAGTTGTTAGATCAGCACAGGTAGCCAATGGTACAAAATGGATTGAAAATATTGATAATGTTTTGAATGACTATGAAGCTAAATTAATTTTATCTTTGCCTAAAGTTACCCCCTAATAAATCATTTTAGATCCAAATTATAGACTCTTAGAATAAAGCTCTTTTAGAAGAGCTTTATCATTTTATCTATCTGTTAGATTTCCCAGTCTACATTCAACTTCACATAGGCTTTGTTGCACAAACCTATCTGTAAAGGCTTTTTCAGCAATATAATTTTCAAATGAAGAAGCTTACATACAAAATCACTACCGCACAACCAATTGGTCAGCATATAACCAAGCACTCTTTAATCGTGGGAATATTGACATTTGGTTCGATCCAAAAACACAATGGCATGCAGAACCGCAAGGCAAATAAGGTCTAAGTAAAACTTACTCCGACATAGCGATTCAATGTATTTGATGATCAAATCTCTATTTAGACTCACTTTACACAGGGTTACTGGCTTTGTTCAAAACTTAATTAAACTTTGCGGATTGGATTGGACAGCACCAGATTACAGTATGCTTTGTAGAAGACAAAAGCATATTGATATTGCAATTAGTTATCAGAAAAACAGTGATGGGCTTCATCTACTCGTAGACTCTACAGGCATGAAGTTTGTGAATGTACAATGAGGTCCTTAGCTGGTTTTTGATTGTGAATAGCCATATTCGATGCATCACAAACAAGCTTGGCTGTCATACGCTCATTTAAGCTGTAGCCAACCACTTGTTTCGTGTAAACGTCTTTTACAACTATTAAGTACAACAAGCCTTCAGTCGTCCATATATACGTAATATCACTCAATCACGCTTGGTTTGGTTTAATCATTGAGAATTGTTGCTCAAGCAAATTTGGATAGATCGCTCAGTTATGGTCACTGTTCGTCGTTCTTTTGAAACGTTTGTGGTACTTACAATGCAGCTGATTTAACTTTTTTATCTGACATACTGCATATGTACTAATTTTTACGACCTGAGCCTGTAAATGCTTGGTTAAGCGAATATAGTCATAGCTCTGTTTCGTTTATTTGTGCGCTATTTTGACCAAATTTGTTTGTTGATTTCGCTGAACTAATCGTTTATTCACACCTCGTTTTAGCCAATTATAAAAGTGTGAAACTAATACATGAAGTAATCGTGCCATCAAAATAATCGGCAATCAGTGTTTTTGCGATTTCATATAGGCGTACCTTACTGACGTACTTTGGCAAAGTACGCTGCTGCCTTTTTTAGAAATTTACGTTCCATTTCAGCGGATTTAAGCTGTTTGTTTAAGTTGCTTATTTTCTTCGAGCAAAGCGTTTAGGTCAGGTGAATACTGTTTAGTACCAGCTAAAGTCCCTGCCTTTGCCTTATTGTTCCAATGCGAAAGGGTCTGCATGGAAATGCCGAGTTCTCTAACTGTTTCGGGTACATTGCCTTGATTGGCTTCTAATGCTTTGATGGCTTCAGATTTAAGTTCTACCGTATACGTCTTGTGTTTCTAGCTCATGGTAAACTCCTGATGAGTATGTATAGTTTACCAAGTTAAAACCTCCTGTTTTTTCAGCATACAGCAATTGATAATTGAATGGATTTCACAGTTTTATTTTTGAAAACAACATGGTTTTGTTATTTTTTGTGAAAAATTTAACTCGGTGTTATAATTACACACCTGATAATTGTCAATTTTTTAATTACTGATCATGATGATGCAACTCCACGTGTCCCACTTAAATCTAAGTTCGATTGATCAAGTGTTATCAGCTATACAACACATTCCTGCGATGCAACGCCGGCGCTTATCGCGCCTAGCAAAGCTGGCTATGAATAGTGCAATACAGACTTTAAATACACACAAAGTCGATTATATTGTGTGGGTGTCGCAATATGGCGATGAATCAAAAACACTAAATATCTTAGAAGATGTATTAAGCGAGCAAACGCCTTCACCAACGCAGTTTTCAACCTCGGTGCATAATGCAATTTCCGGGCTTTATTCCATTTTATGTCAGGATGCGACCCCTGCGACCAGTTTGGCGGGTTCGTGGAATGATGGGTTGATTGAAGCCTATGCGTGGCTAAAAACAATACCTGAAGCCGGTCATGTTTTGCTGGTGTATTACGATGAAGCCTTGCCAGAAATGTATATCGAGCATCAACCATTTTCTGCTTTTGCGATGGCAGCGATGATTTCATTAGCGCCTGCAAATTTGATACTGACGCCAAAGCATACGAATGCAACGCCAGCCTATCAGCAAGCTTTAGCATTTAACACGTTTTGGACTAATCCTGAGCAAACTGAATCTGAAGCGTGGATGAAATGCTGAAATTAAATCGCATCAAGCAAAAAGCAAACTATGCATGGCGCGTTGGAGCGACAGGGTTTAGCTTTGCCAGCTTTGGCTTAGGCGGCGTGGCGATTGGTGGTTTGATTGCACCAATCGTCAAGTTGAGTTCACAAGACCCAGAAGTTCGCAAACAGCGCACTCAAAAAGTCATTAAGCACAGTTTCAAAGGTTTTACGGAGATGATGGTAAAACTGGGCATTATGACCTATACGGTTGAAGGTCTAGATAAGCTACAGCACAGCCAACAAGAGCTGGTGATTGCTAACCATCCGACACTGATTGACGTGGTGGTTTTAATTGGTTTAATGGAGGAAGCAAACTGTGTTGTTAAGCAGGCACTGTGGTCAAATCCATTTACCAAAGGTCCTGTGCAAAGTGCGGGATATATTTTAAATGCGGGTTCTGAACAATTTATTCAGGACTGTGTACACAAATTGCAGCAGGATCATGCCGCGTCCTTGTTGATCTTTCCTGAGGGAACAAGAACAGCAAAAGGTGAGCAGTTGAACGTGTTTCAGCGCGGCGCAGCCAATATTGCACTAAGGGCAGGGGTACCGATTCGGCCTGTGCTAATTAGCTGTACGCCCTCGACACTCACCAAAAACGAAAAATGGTATCACATTCCAGAACAGCCTTTTCATATCCATGTAAAAGTCTTGGATGCGATCCAAGTGGAAGACGTATTGGATGACGTAACGGTTAATCCAAAAAATGTACGTCAATTAAATCAACAATTACAATGGTTTTTTAACCAAGAGTTATCCCTAAATGACTAATCTTGCTGATGAATTAAAGCAAATGATTATTGATGTCCTTGCCCTTGAAGACATCAGTATTGAAGACATTGATACAGACGCGCCTTTGTTTGGCGATGGTCTAGGTTTGGACTCGATTGATGCCCTTGAATTAGGCTTGGCATTGAAAAAACGTTATGGCATTCATTTGAATGCAGAGTCTGCAGAAACCAAAGAACATTTTAAATCAATTCAAAGCTTAGTGGCTTTGGTTGAAGCACAGAAAACAGCATAAGAGGTTGCTATGCTTGCACAAGAAACCGTGTTAGAAAAATTACGTGAATGGATGGAAGAGTTGTTTGAAATTGCGCCTGAAGATGTGCAATTAGAGTCAAACCTAGCTTCAGACCTCGATGTTGACAGTATTGATGCCATTGATTTGGTGGTAAAAATTAAAGAGTTGACAGGCAAACAAGTCAACCCTGAAGATTTTAAAAATGTGCGCACCATTCAAGATGTGGTGGTCGTGATTCAGAATATGTCAGTTGCATGAACAACATCTTAAAAGGGGTAGCAGGGATCGGTTTGATCCTCTATCCTTTTTTTGTCGCTTATGCTTTGGCACATGGACAGTATGTCTGGGTCAGTGCGGTATTGATTGTACTGGGCATTTTACGTCTCTTGAGTAAGGGCAATGCCCTGCTGTGGCCATTGACAGGTTTTGCCATTTTATGTGGCGGGCTGAGTTTGATTTTAAAAGATCATGCGTGGCTTAAACTCTATCCTGTCTTTATGAGTCTTGGGGCGCTGTTTATTTTTGCCAGCACCTTGATTCGACCGCCTTCAATGATTGAGCGTTTTGCACGTTTGGCAGAGCCTAATCTGCCAGAAGAAGGAGTCGAATGGACCCGTCAAGTGACCAAAGTTTGGTGTGGTTTTTTTTGCATCAATGCGGTCATTGCCCTGATCACTGTTTTCTTTGCACCGATGAAAATTTGGGTGATGTATAACGGCTTGATCTCTTATGTCTTGATGGGTGGATTATTGCTGGGTGAATTTGTGTTGCGTAAACGCCAGCAACGACTGCATCAGGCACAGAAATAACAGCATTTCCGTCAGGGCAGCTGAAACAGTGGTCTCGAACTATAGCGATTAGAAATACGGTTTTTAAAAACAAATTTTATGTCTTGTCATTTTCAACACCATCTCCATTCATCGCGTCCCTTGTGTATTCATGCGGACTCAAGTTTTGTTTCCTTTCACACTTTTTGGTTGGATGTAGCTTTACAGGCTACGCAAATTCAGCAGTTGGAACAGCCAGTATGGGCGCTTTGGCAAGAAGACAGTTATGAGTTTTTAGTATTGTTGTTTGCAGCCTTACAAGCAGGTAAGCAAGTGCTGTTGCCGCCGCATCGGGTCAGTGACTTAGAAAAAGAATTGGCTGAACAGCAGATTTATTTTTTACAACGTTTGCCGTCGACAGCCACGCCAACTTTTGAGCTTCAATTTGATGCTACCTTTCTCAATCAGGCACAGCTGTATTTTTATACTTCGGGCTCAACAGGGCAGCCGAAAAAGATTCCGCGCACCTTGCAACAATTGTTCAATGAAGTCTGTGGTTTAGAAGCCAGTTTTGATTTGCCTGAGCAGGCGATCGCGATTGCTACGGTGAGCCATCAACATATTTATGGTTTGCTGTTTAAGTTGTTGTGGCCTTTAGCCAGTGGACGCAGTTTCTATCAGAAACAATTGGCTTTCCCTGAAGATGTGGTTGATCTTCAAAAGAAAATTGCCCATTTGCAACTGCCCAATTACCTCATTTCAAGTCCTGCATTGTTGAAGCGCTGGACCACAGATGTAGTGTTGCAAGACTGCCATCGGGTCTATTCCTCTGGTGGAAAGTTGGATGCAGGCGTGCGTCCTTTGCTGAACCGTCCCATTACCGAAGTGTTTGGTAGTTCTGAAACAGGCGGGATTGCTCACCGTCAGGCAGATGATGCGCTATGGACTCCCTTTGCCAATGTCGAAATTAACTGCGCCGAGCAACAAGAGTTAGCCGTTAAAACCAATCATGCCTTTAGCATGGATTGGATTTTGACTGGAGATAAAGTGCAGGTCGTGGATGCAAATAATCCCAAAAGTCCATTCCAACTATTGGGGCGTTTGGACCGTATTGTCAAACTCGAAGAAAAGCGGTTAAGTCTCGATGCGATTGAAGTGAAAATCGCTGAGTTGGCAGAAATACAGCAGTGCCATGTTTTAATTCATGAAAAAGAACAGCGTCAGATTTTGGCGGTGGTAGCGGTGCTGACAGTGGATGCAAGGGTGCTGCTTATCGAAAAGGGCAAAGCTGCCTTTACCGCACAGCTGAAAAAACAATTACAACAGAAGCTGGAAAGTATCGCGATTCCGCGGCAGTGGCGGTTCTTAACGCAAATGCCACAAAATGCACAATCGAAGCTGAATAAACAGTATTTAAAATCACTCTTTCTGCCGATGACCTTGCCTGTGGTATTGACACAGCAGTCTCAGGATATGCAGATCAGTTATGCTTTGGAGTTTGTGCCTGAGCTGGAATGCTTTAAAGGGCATTTTCCGAACTTTCCGATTTATCCGGGCGTAGGGCAAATTGGTTTTATCCAGCATTTTGCCAAACAAAATTGGGTGGATTTACTGTGGTGCAATGGTTTTGAGCAATTAAAATTTCAAGGACTGATCCAACCCTATCATACGGTGGAACTGGTGCTCAGCCGTAAAGCGCATAAGGTCAGTTTTGAGCTGAAAAATCATCACAAAATATTGGCATCAGGACGTTTGCTGTTTGCTATCCCTTCAGACGTTTAAGCCGAGAGAAAAAATGAAACACTGCTTTGTGATTCCTGTGTATAACCATCCACATTATTTGGCTGCGTTACTGTCACATTTAAGCGCTTTTGAGTTACCCATCATTATGGTGAATGATGGCAGTGATGCCGATTGTACGGCGGTATTACATCAGCTTACGCAGGACTATCCAAGGGTCGATTTGGTTGAACATACCCACAATCAAGGGAAAGGGCAGGCGGTGATCACGGGGCTCAAGCATGCCTTTCAATGCGGTTATAGCCATGCCTTGCAACTCGATGCCGATGGACAACATGACTGGCAGGATGTGCAACGCTTTTTAGACACCTCTATCCAGCACCCCGAAGCCATGATTATTGGTCAGCCGATCTTTGATGCGACTGTTCCCAAAAAACGTCTCTATGGCCGTTATGCAACGCATATTTGGGTGTGGATTAACAGTCTGTCTTTTGAGATTAAAGACAGCATGTGTGGCTTTCGTGTCTATCCTCTAGCGCAGACAGTGAACATTCTAAACACTGCCAAGTTTCAACCGCGGATGGGCTTTGACTCGGAAATTTTAGTGCGTTTGAAATGGGACAATGTGCCGTTTATTAATCTGCCCACGCATGTGATTTATCCTGAAGGTGGTATTTCACATTTTGATGTGTGGCGTGACAATTTGGGCATGGCGCGCGCGCACAGCCGCTTGTTGGGTGGCATGCTGCTGCGGTTCCCCAAACTGATTTATCAGAAAGTCAAAGGTTAAGGCGGTCAGAGAAATATATGCAGAAATGGAGCGCCGTGAAAGAACGGGGCGGGATGTTACCGCTAATGCTGATGCTGGGTTTCTACCGTTTGGGTGGGCGTTGGCTGTGCCGAGTCATCTTATACTTTGTGATTTTATGGTACTGGCTCTTTTCCAATACTGCGCGTCAGGCTTCACTGTTGTACTTAAAAAAATTGCATCATTTTGCAGGTGCGCAGTCGCCGTTTCAGGCTGAGCCGCAGCTTTGGCACAGCTATACGCATTTGATGCAATTTGGTGAATGTATTTTAGATAAAATTGAGGGCTGGCTCGGGCACATTCCTGAGCAGAACTTAAAGCTGCATGGTCATGCGCACTTTCGTTCGCACTATCAAAAAGGTGTGGTGATAGTGGTGTCACACTTTGGCAATATTGAATTGCTGCGCGCCGTCAAAGCAGAGCATCCGCAGAAAATTAATGTGTTGGTTTATCAAAAACATGCTACCAAGTTCAATGCATTTTTAAAAAAACTGAATGAACATGCCGATGTTAATTTGGTTTCGGTGGATGAGTTGGGAATTGAAACAGCAATGATTTTACAGGATAAGTTGGATCAAGGTGAATGGGTGATTGTGGCAGCAGACCGCGTACCCGTGCAGTCAGATCGTGTACAATCGGTTGCTTTTTTAGGAGAGCAAGCGCTGTGGCCGCAAGGCGCTTGGATCTTGGCTAGCTTATTGAAAGCTCCTGTGTTGGCAGTGTTTTGCTATCGGGTTGATACACATTTTGAAGTGCATATTCATCAAGTGGCGGAGCAGTTGAACTGGCCGCGTAAAGAGCGTTTACAGGCCATGCAACAGACCACAAGACAGTATGTGCAACTGTTGGAACAGCATTGCATACGAGCGCCCTATCAATGGTTTAATTTTTATAATTTTTGGAATAAAGGATAAGTCTTGTGTTAATTGTTGGGGAAACTCCGCTCAGTATTGAAGATGTTTTGGCTGTAGCGCGTAAAGAAAAACAGGTGGTATTGCCTAACTCTGCTGAATGGACAGCATTAATTCAACGCGGTGCAGATTTCCTCGATCAGCTGTTGCAAGACGAAGGCGTCATTTATGGCGTGACCACGGGTTATGGAGACTCGTGCTTGATTGAAATTCCAGCCCACCAAGTGCATGAGCTGCCGCTGCATTTGTCGCGTTTCCATGGCTGCGGCATGGGGCAAAACTTAGACTTAATTACCGCACGTGCTGTCGTGGTGGTCCGTTTATGTTCTTTGGCACGCGGCTATTCGGGTGTCTCGCATACCTTGTTGCAGCGGTTGGTCTGGATGCTGAATGAAGATGTGATTCCGGTGATTCCATCGGAGGGTTCGGTCGGTGCCAGTGGTGACTTGACCCCTTTGTCTTATATCGCTGGGGCCTTGGTCGGTGAGCGTGATGTGTACTATCAAGACCAGATTGTGCCGATTGCACAAGTGTATGCCGAAAAAGGTATACAGCCTTTGGTGATGCGTCCTAAAGAAGGCTTAGCCCTGATGAATGGTACAGCGGTTATGACCGCGATTGCCTGCCTGAATTATAAAAAGGCCGAACAGATTTCTTTTGCCAGTACTTTGATTACTGCCCTGAATGTCTTGGCTTTAGAAGGGAATCCAAGCCATTTTGATGAAGTCCTATTTGCGCAGAAACCACATCCAGGACAGCAACATATTGCAGCGCAGTTACGCGACTGGTTAAACAGTGAAGTACAAACCGAACACCAAAGTTCACGTCTGCAAGACCGTTATTCATTGCGCTGTGCGCCGCATGTGATTGGGGTATTTGAAGATTCTAAAGTCTGGCTGCGTCAGTTTATTGAAAATGAGCTGAATTCAAGTAACGACAACCCTTTGATTGACCCAGTGAACCTGCGGGTACTGCATGGTGGACATTTCTATGGCGGACATATTGCCCAAGCCATGGACAGCCTGAAAATTATGATCGCGAATATTGCTGACTTGATGGATCGTCAGTTGGCGCAGTTGGTGGACTATAAAATGAACAATGGTTTACCGCGTAATTTAACTGGTTCAAGTCCTGAGCGGTTACCGTTGAATCATGGCTTTAAAGCAGTGCAAATCGGGGTTTCGGCATGGACGGCAGAAGCCTTGAAACAGACACTCGCTGCGTCGATTTTCTCACGTTCAACCGAATGTCATAATCAAGACAAAGTCAGTATGGGCACCATTGCCGCACGTGATGCTAGCCGTGTCATTACTCTGACCGAACAAGTGATTGCAGCACTCAGTTGTGCAGCAGTTCAAGCAGTTAAACTTAAAGGTGTAGATACAGAACTCAGCCCTGTTTTAAGAGCATTTCAACACTGGGTGCTTCAGAGCTTCACCTACGTAGCGGAAGATCGTCCTTTGCAACAAGAGCTTCAAACGCTGGTCAATCGTTTTGATCATTTAGAACTGTTAGACAGCATTGCTGTTCAATATTTATAGGAAATGAGCATGTATGCTGATGTAATTATTGAAGTGCCTTTTCATGACGTCGACACCATGCATGTGGTGTGGCATGGGCATTATTTAAAATATTTTGAAATTGCACGTTGCAAACTGTTAGATCAATTTCACTATAACTATAACCAAATGCGCGACTCGGGCTATGCATGGCCTGTCATTGAAAGCTATGTGCGCTATGTGCAAGGCATCGAATTTGAACAGAAAATTCGTGTGCGCGCTGTTTTAAAAGAGTGGGAAAATCGCTTGAAAATTGAATATCTGATTTTTGATGCGGTCTCGGGTAGAAAGTTGACCAAGGGCTTTACTTCGCAAGTGGCAGTTCATATTGAAAAACGTGAAATGTGTTTTCAATCCCCACAGGTGTTGTTGGATTGTTTAAATGCATGGCCTGAGTTTAAGGCGGAGTAATGCAAGCATGATTCGATACAAATTCTCTAAGATGATTTTAGTTGCGTGTACAGCCAGTGTGATGACTTTGCTTGCTCCCACAGCGAATGCACAAAATACTGAATTGAAGCAGGTATTTGCTCAGCTTGGCGTAACGCCTGTGGTGCGTGCCCAATTTGAGCAGCAGAAAAAACTGGCAGCTCTGAATAAAACTTATGTGTCTAAAGGCACGGTGCTGTTCAGCAAAAACCAAGGCGTGCTGTGGCAAATTCAAAGTCCAGTCAAAGCCGATTTGGTGGTGACACCGCGTAAGTTGATACAAAAGACGCAGCGTACTTCCAGTCAAATTGAAGTCGACAAAACTCCATATGGCTCTGTTGCAACGATGTTTTTACAATTTATGTCGGGTAACGAAGCAGCACTCGCTAAGAACTTTAATGTGGTGTCCGCCAACTATAGCCCAACGCAGTGGAATGTCAGCTTAACGCCGAAAAGCAGTCTATTTAAAAAGCTTTTTGTCCAAGTCGATGCGCAAGGTCAGCGTTATGTGGACCGTATTACCATTTTGGAACAAGCCAATAACCGCACCATCATTCGTTTTAGCCAGCAAACGGCTCAACCTCAAACTTTAACGGCTGCGGAAAATGCGCTTTTCCAATTGGCAAAATAAATTTAGCGCTCTGTGGTTGTTGGTGCTGTGTGTCATTGCTTTGGCACTGGGCGCGGCTTGGCTGAATAAAGGCATTAAGATTGAAACCAATATCTTTGCTTTGCTGCCTGAGGCTCATCAAGATGCTCATCTGGAACAAGCACAGCAATATGTGAGTCAGCAGTTAAATGATAAAATTTTTGTGGTGTTGGATGCCAAAACGGATCAGCAATTAGAACAGGCAACACGAGCACTTAAAACCCAAGCTAATCAAAGTCAACTGTTTTTACCTGTTCGTCCACAGCTTGACCCCGATCAATTTGCCCAAGCACTGTATCAGCACAAAGCAGGGCTATTATCCAAGTCAGATCAGCAGATTTTGCAAGGGCAGGATCATACCGCACTGACAGAGCAGGGCTTATTACAACTGATGAGTCCGGGCATGCCAATCACGGCTGAAATGCTCAAGCAAGATCCTTTGCTGTTGTTTCCGCGCTATGCAGTGGGGTTAGGTGCTTTACAAAGCAATGCCGATATCAATTTAGAGCAGGGCTTTGCCACGATTCGTGATGAGCAGGGCATCTCGCGCCTGATGGTACTTCAGCTCAATAATAGCCCCTATAACATTGCCTACCAAGAGCAGACCGCTGCATTTATCCAAAATATCAATCAGCAACTCAACCAGTTGCAGGTCAAACCGCACTGGACAGGTACGCTGCTGTTTGCACAGTTCGGCACTAACTCTGCCAAAGAGGAAATTTCCACCATTGGAGTGGGTTCGACCATCGGGATTTTGCTTCTAGTCTGGTTTGGCTTCCGTTCGATACGACCCATGCTGACGGAAATGGTTGCAGTCGGCACAGGCAGCTTGGTGGCCTTTGCTGTGACCTATTGGGTTTTTGGCGAAATTCACCTGATGACACTGGTCTTTGGGGCCAGTCTGATTGGGGTCTGTGTCGATTTTTCATTTTACTTCATGGCCATGCAGTCTCAGCACCGACAGATCGATGGATTTACTGTTCTAAAGCCGTTATTGCCGAGTCTATTTGTGGGGTTAATGACCACGCTATTGGCCTATGTGGTGCTTAGTTTTACCCCATTTCCGGGCTTTAAACAGATTGCAGTCTTTTCTATGGTTGGACTGAGTGCCGCATGGGTGACCAGTATTTTATTGCTGCCACGTTTGCCTGCGCTGAATGCGGAACCTGCGATACGTGCACTGGGCTTTATTGGCAAAGCGCGTAGTTATGTGCAGAGCCACAACAAGCTACGTTATGGCATGATTGCATTGATTGTACTGGTGACGGGTAGTAGTCTCACCTTGCTGAAAAGCAATGATGACATCCGTAATTTACAAAGTATGGATGCCACTTTAAAGCAGGAAGATCAATATATTCGTTCTCGTTTTATGCAGCAGCAAAGCAGCGAATACTTTGTGGTACGGGGCAGAAGCTCAGCAGAGTTGGAGCAGCGCGAACAGCAACTACTGGCAGAGCTTGCGTCCTTGCAACAGGCTGGCAAGTTGGATGCTGTTCAAGCTTTAGGGCAGTGGATTCCATCGCTTGAGCAGCAAAAAAAGAATGTTGAAATGTTACAGGCGATTCCTCAGCCGGCTTTAGTGGAATATGCGCAAGCGTTGCAGCTCAACGCAGCGGATATTTTAAACTGGCAAGCGCATTTAAAAGACCAACCGTTATTGACCGAAGCGGTCTTTAAAGATCATCCTCTGCATTTTTTGCAGATGAGTCCGACACAACGTTTGGTGATGCTGCAAAATGTGCATGACGTCAAAGCCGTGCAACAGCTTGAAAATGCGGATGTACAACTGTTACGCCCCGTTCATCAACTGTCTGAATTGTTTAAACAACACCGTGAGCAGGCACAGTGGCTATTACTCAGCGCTTTGCTGATTTTAGCCATTGGCTTAGGGGCACTGTATGGCAAAAAATCCATTCTGCCTTTGGTGTTGCCTGTCAGCATGGCCTTAATGACCACGTTTGCGATTCAAGCATGGCTGGGTGTCGAGATTAATTTATTCAGCATTATGGGTACCTTCCTGATCATTGGAATTGGGGTGGATTATGCTATTTTCTACCGCCATGGACATGATCATCCACAAGTGGTGGGTATGGCTTTGTTTCTGTGCATGATGTCGACGTTCTTTGGTTTTGGTTTGCTGTCCTTTAGTCATACTTATGCCATTCACAGTTTTGGCCTAACAGTGTTGCTGGGCGTTATTTTTTCATTTATTTATGCCACAATTTTTACATCCTCCGATGCGAAACATGTGGTGGTTCAACAATATCAGCCAAAGAGCTGAGTCAAAGGGTACAGTGCAATGAGCACCATGCAACAGACAGATGTTTTAATTATTGGGGCGGGACCATCAGGCAGCTCGGCTGCAGCTTTGCTGCGTCAAAAAGGTTACCACGTCACGGTCATCGAAAAGCAATATTTTCCGAGGTTTTCCATTGGTGAATCTTTATTGCCGCAGTGTATGGTGTTTTTGGAAGAAGCGGGTTTGTTGGAGACCGTTCGCGCACATGCCGATGAATATGCCTTTCAGTTTAAAAATGGCGCGGCTTTTTTAAGAGGTACGCAGCGCAGTTTTTATGACTTTACTCAAAAGTTTAGCGAAGGTCCAGGCACTACATGGCAGGTAAGACGTGCCAACTTTGACCAGCTTTTGGCACAGCAAGCCGAAAAAATGGGCGCAGATATCCGTTTTGGTCATGAAGTTTTGGCGGTCGATGTGGCATCTACACAACCGATTTTGACGGTGAAAGGTGAGCAAGGCAACAACTACCAAATTCAAGGCAAATTTCTATTGGATGCCAGTGGTTTTGGCCGAATTTTGCCGAAGTTTCTCGACTTAGAAAGTCCATCGGACTTTCCAGTACGCCGTGCGGTCTTTACCCATATTGAAGATGGTTTGTTGGATGACCCTGAGTTTGACCGTGAGAAAATCTTAATTACCGTGCATGAAAAAGACCATCGTGCGTGGTATTGGCTAATTCCTTTTGCCGACGGGCGGTCTTCATTTGGCGTCGTTGCGGAGCAAGATTTCTTTGAAAGATATGGATATGACGGCAGCGCAGATTATGATTTAGAAGCCTTGCAAAAACGTATTTTGGCCGATGATGTCAGTTTGTCGCATTTATTGCGCCACGCTAAGCATGATACTCCTGTACGTACTTTGGTGGGCTACTCTGCCGATGTTAAACATTTGGCATCTGAAAACTACGCGTTACTGGGCAATGCCGGTGAGTTCCTCGATCCTGTCTTTTCTTCAGGGGTAACTATTGCCTTAAAATCGTCTAGTCTAGCTGTGCCATTGGTCGAGCAAGTGTTGCAAGGTCAGAAGGTAGACTGGATGGAGCAATATGAAAAACCGCTACGTAAAGGCATTCAAGTGTTCCGTGCCTATGTCGAATCATGGTATTCAGGTGAGTTTCAGGATGTGGTATTTTCGACTCAACAGGATGAAAAAATCCGCCGTATGATTGCTTCCTTGCTAGCAGGTTATGCGTGGGATGCAAGCAACCCGATCCATCGTAATGCCAAGCAACGCTTGAGCACTTTGGCCGAATATTGCCGAGAAGAACAACCGCAAAAAGAGTCGCTAACTGATGAAACTTGAGCTGCGTTTTAAAACTGTCAGTTGGGTTTTAGCCAGTGCTCTGCTTTGTAATGCCTGCCAAAGCTTGATTCCCAAGGCGCAGGGGCTCGCGACCCCACAGTGGGTTGCGCAAAATTATCAACGTCAAGATCAAATCGAAGTACAGTGGAAAACCCAGAGTTTCAGCTTTTTACTGTATCAGCAACAACGGGGGCAGTCGCTTGATATGTTAGCGCTTAGCCTCACAGGACAGCAGTTGTTTAAGCTCAGTTTTGATGGTCAAAAGGTCGAAGCTGAACAGCGCATTGATCCAATGAAAAGATTACCTTTTGATTATGTAGTGCGTGATATTCTCTATGCCACATATCCAAATTTTGCTGCCTTACATACAGCTCAAAATGCGGTCGTGCAGAAAGACGATACCATTTATATACAGCAGCAACCCGTGTTGAAAATTCAGCAAAATGAAGGAGCAATTAAACTGGATAATTTGCAAGTGCCTTATCAAATGATGATCAGCACGGTGAGCAATACTTTAGAAGATGATCAAGGTGACCATCATGACTAAAAATCTACAGCATGTTTCAGCCGTGGGTATTCAGTTCAGTGCGGCGCTGTCGGCTTTGGGACAAAATGCCGCTGAGCTTCAACATGCCTTGACCAACCCTGAAAATACCCTATCGCAACGAGGAGATCTGATTGCGGGGCGTTCGGTCTGGGTCGGCGCATGTGATCAAACCTTAGTTCAAACAGTGCCTGAAAGCTTGAACGGTGTAGACTCACGGAATCTACGCTTTGCGCTGACGGCTCTGGCGCAAATTGAAACTGAAATTCATGCTTATACAGCACAGTTTGCTAAACAACGTCTTGCTGTGATTGTCGGTACTTCAACCTCAGGCATCGCGGATAATGAGTCTGTCTTAAAAGTCCAGTTTCAACAGTCTGTACCGCAGTCTGTACAGCACCAAAAACAAGAAATGGGCAGTTTAGCGGAAGCCTTACAACAGTATTTGGGCTGGGAAGGGCCAGCCTATACCATATCTACCGCTTGCTCCTCGGCAGCTAAAGCACTGGCGGCGGGGCAACGTCTGCTGAATGCAGATCTGGCTGATGCTGTCTTAGTAGGTGGAGTTGACACCTTATGCAAGCTAACCTTAAATGGTTTTGATAGTTTAGAAAGCTTATCGAACGGAATTTGTCAGCCCTGTGGAGCCAACCGTGACGGCATTAATATTGGTGAAGCGGCAGGATTGTTTTTACTGTCCAATGCGCCTGCCCCCGTGATGTTGTTGTCGAGTGGCGAGTCAATGGATGCATGGCATATTTCAGCACCGCATCCAGAAGGAATAGGGGCTGCGGAGGCGATGCAAAAAGCTTTAGACGCAGCACAGCTTGAAGCAGGCGATATTGGATATTTGAACTTACATGGGACTTCTACACCGCAAAATGATGCGATGGAAATTAAAGCGGTACAGACCGTTTTCTCAGATACAGTTGTGGCCGTAAGCAGCACCAAACATAAAACAGGACATTGTCTAGGGGCCGCGGGTGCAATCGAAGCTTTTATTTGCCAACAGGTTTTATTAGATCAATCCTGGTTACCGCTACATCATGCAGGTGAATTGGACGATGCTTTGGCTGGGCAAAACTATGTGCTTACACCGCATTTAGCTGCACCGATTCGCTATGCGATGAGTAATTCTTTTGCTTTTGGTGGCAGTAATATCAGTTTAATTTTTGGGAAGGCTTTACCATGATGGATGCAGTACAGTTTATTCCACATGCAAAACCGATGGTTTTCGTGAGCCATTTGATTGAAGCCAATGATGAATTTGCTATTGCAGAACTTCACATCACACCTGATTTGATGTTTTGTGAGCCAGAAGGCTTGCCCACCTGGAGCAGCATTGAGTTGATGGCGCAGACCATTAGCGTCTATGCCGGTTATAAAGGAAAAACTCAGGGCTTGCCACCGAAAATTGGCTTTTTATTGGGAACGCGTAAAATGCAGTTGCCTTGTGCCTATTTTAGTTTGGGCACAACCGTGCGGATTCGAGTAGAACAAAGTTATCTGCACGAGGGTTTGGGGCAGTTTCATTGTGAAATTGAATATCAAGAACATCGGTTCAGCGCCATGTTGAGCGTATTTGAGCCTGAAAATATGAATGAAATCATCGGAAAATTAGTGTGAACAGAAGAATTTTAGTCACGGGTTCGAGTCGTGGGATAGGTAAAGCGATTGCTTTGGAGTTGGCAAAGGCAGGCTTTGATGTCACGGTCCATGCCCGTTCAAGACAGTCTGAGGCCGAAGCGGTGGCTCAGGAAATTCAAGCGCTTGGACAGGCCAGTCATGTACTGATGTTCGATGTGAATGAGCGTGAAAAAATTGCCGCTATTTTAGAGCAAGATATAGCACAGCATGGCCCTTTTTACGGTGCAGTGCTGAATGCAGGATTAACCCGTGATGGTGCTTTCCCCGCACTGACTGATGAAGACTGGGATGACGTGGTCTCGACCTCTCTGAACGGTTTTTATAATGTGTTGAAACCATTGATGATGCCAATGATCCGCTTGAAAAAGGGTGGACGTATTGTGACATTATCTTCAGTGTCTGGAATTATGGGGAACCGTGGTCAGGTCAATTATAGTGCTGCCAAAGCAGGCTTAATTGGTGCGACCAAAGCATTGGCACTAGAGTTGGCAAAACGCAAAATTACGGTGAACTGTGTGGCTCCGGGCTTGATAGAAACCGAAATGGTCACAGAGGAAGTCAAAGAACATGCCTTGAAAATGATTCCGATGCAACGTATGGGGCAGGTGGAAGAAGTCGCTAAAGCGGTAAAGTTTTTATGTAGTGATGATGCCAGTTATATCACCCGCCAAGTGCTTTCAATTAATGGAGGCCTGATCTAATGAAACGTGTTGTTGTAACAGGCATGTCTGGGATTACTTCTTTGGGTGAAACCGCAGAGCAAATTTTTGAGCAGTTTACACTCGGTAAAAGTGGCATTCGCTATATGCCCGATTGGGAGATCTATCCTGATTTACGTAGTAAATTAGCTGGTCCAGTTGAGTCATTTACTGTACCGAAGCATTTTAACCGTAAAGTTACTCGTGGTATGGGGCGTGTTGCCTTAATGTCCACGGTATGTGCTGAAAAAGCATTGGAAGACGCAGGTTTACTCCATGCTGATATCTTAAGAAGTGGCGATGCAGGCGTGGCTTTTGGTTCTTCTGCGGGCAGTGTGGATGCTGTGCGTGAGTTTGGTACCATGTTGCTTGAGCATAATATGAGTCAACTCAATGCCACGACCTACATTCGTATGATGTCACATACCAGCGCGGTCAATATGACGGTGTATTTTGGGCTAAAAGGTTTAACGCTGCCGACCTCAAGTGCGTGTACTTCCGGTTCGATGGCCATTGGACAAGCTTATGAAGCGATTAAATACGGCAAGCAAACTGTGATGATTGCAGGTGGAGCAGAAGAGCTCAGCGCTGCGGGTTCAGCTGTGTTTGATGTACTGTTAGCGACCAGCGTTCAAAATGATCATCCAGAGAAAACTCCGCGTCCCTTTGATGCAAATCGGGATGGTTTGGTTGTTGGTGAAGGTGCAGGCTGTTTGATTTTAGAAGAATATGAACATGCTCAAGCACGTGGAGCGACTATTTATGCTGAGATCATCGGTTATGGTAGCAATACTGATGGTCAGCATGTGACGCGACCTGATTCTGAGATGATGGGACGCTGTATGCAATTGGCACTGAAAGATGCACAGCTTACTGCTGCGGATATTGATTATGTTAATGCACATGGCACTTCGACTGATCAGGGTGATATTGCTGAATCACAAGCAACTGTGCGTATATTGGGTCAAAAGCCAATCAGTTCATTAAAAAGCTATTTTGGTCATACTTTAGGTGCATGTGGTGCAATTGAAGCATGGCTCAGCATTGAAATGATGCAACGTAATCAATTCGTGCCAACTTTAAACTTAGATAACATTGACCCTGCGTGTGCGGAATTAGATTATATTTGTGGTGATATTCGCCCGATGTCAGCAAAAATTATTATGACGAATAATTTTGCCTTTGGTGGCATTAATACATCATTAATTTTCAAAAATAATATAGACCATAACTGAAACAGAGGGTAAAAAATGGGGTTTAAAAAAACACTATATATCTTATCAGCAGTGAGTATGCTGGGATTAACAGCTTGTAGTACTGTAAAAATTTCTGATTATCCGCAGCGGCAATTAATGACAGCAAAATATGCGACTGCGGCTGATATTGTGAACAATATTCGACTTGGTGTTGGGCAAAATGCGCGCACTGGTTGGGTAGTTGAACAGGCAGATCAGACAAAGGTAGTTGCGGGTTTAACCCGTCGTAGCCATTATTTACAAGTAACCTATCTCATCTCAGGTAATCAAGTCAGTTCACAAATTACAGGTAGCCGTAATCTCGATCAACGTGGTAATAAAATTCATAAAAATGCGATGGCATGGAAGGCACGTTTAGATAATTCGGTATTTACACAACTTTCAAAAACGTTAAATTAAATAAGAGAGCAATTACTATGAATATTAAGCAATTTGGCTTCACAGCTATTCTGGGGCTAGCTGCATTTACATCAGCACATGCAGCTGACCAAATGCATGATTTCAATTTCCAAGAAGCTGTAAGCCGTGCTGTTGCTGATGGGGTTTTGGATGGTTCAGTAAAATTTTATTTGGCGGGAACCAAGTCGGGCGGTAAGGTGATTGAAAAAGGCTTAGTGACCAATAAAAAGACCAATGGTTTTGCCAAATCTGCGGAAAGTTCATGTGATCATGTACTTCGTTCGGCATTGATTCAATTTCAAAATACAGCCAAAGCCAAAGGCGCCAATGCGGTGACCAATCTGGTGAGTTTCTATAAGTCCAATGAAACACGTAGCACCACGACTTACCAATGTGCGAAAGGTACGGCATTAGCAGGGGTGGCATTAAAAGGTGACTTAGTAAAGTTCTAATATGGTCTGATAGCATGGTCTTTCTAGAAACAAGAGAAAGACCTTATCTGACTGGATTGGTCGCTGCGGTGTGGAACTGGAACCTTTGGCCAATGCTTTAAAAGAGGTGGTTCTGCAACAGCAGGTGCTGCATGCCGATCAAGCGCCGGTCACCATTGTATAATGCTGATCATGTAAATCACGTTTTGAACGCTTTTCTGGATTCTCGGTCAGATCGAGCTGTCAGTAATAGGTCGATAGTGTAATCGGTAAAATTTTACAGATGGCTTCAACACCATAAAGCGCTTTGTTGCTCTGAATGAAATCAACCATTGTTTGCCTGGGCGGTCCAGCTACGCCTGGGCGAAAAAAGCGGCTGCCTTACGTAGAATTTCATTGGCCCGTTGTAGCTCTTTATTCTCACGTTCCAGCTGTTTGATGCGCTGCTGATCTGATTGGAGTTTAACTGGATTCTGTTGCTTCAAATGCTTCTGATGCCAGGCACGCAGTGTTTCAGGAGTACAGCCGATCTTAGAAGCAATTGCTGTGATTGCAGCCCAAGTAGAGGGTAGTCTTTTTCGGATTCAAGAACTAAGCGAACCGCTCTTTCTTTGATTTCAGGGGTATATTTTGGTTTTGTCATTGGGACATTCTCTAAAGAAAGTTGGTCTCCGACAAACCCGGTACGGTTCAGAGCCTAACATGGTGTATTCATTGTCACTATCATGTGACAGCGCCGCAAAGACCCGCTGCCACACACCTATTTTAGCCCAACGGCCTGAAACGAGTATGCACGACTCTAAAATCACCAAAGCGTTCTGGTAAGTCTCGCCTCGGGATACCTGAACGATACCGATACAATACCGCTTCAATAAATAGCCGGTTGTCTTTGGTTGTTACTCCAACAGTACCCTTTCGTCCAGGTAACAGATTTTTAATCTTTTCCCACTTATCATCTCTTAATGCATAGCGTTTAGTCATAAAAGTATAATGGGACTAAAGCAGTTTTCTCAAGTTAATTGATGACACGCCCTAGTTATTGTTCATTATTTTTTAGCTTTAATATGCGTCATGGTGTCGCACCATTGTTCTTAATTTAACCAAATTTAAAAAATATACTAGTGAATAAATATGAATATAAAATTAAATTTTTAACATTTTAGTTTTGGAATGTTTATGGGTTTTGATAGGTTTTTTATCTATTTGTTTTAAATAATTGGTGGGGAGATGTTTTATTATGTTTTGTGAAAATACTTATTAATTGTGGTTTATTTGTTTTTTATGATTTTTGAATTATAAATTTGAGTTTGGATTTATTTAATTACCGTTTATTTTTTCTAAAAAAAATTTAAGAACTGGAAGGAAAACCTACATTGCATGATCATAGTGGTACAAAAATTAGTTTAAAAAAAGATTTGATCAAATTTCACTCAAGACTACTGTTACTCACCGTAGATTTCTAGTCATAAAATTTTGTTACGTCATAAGCAGTATAAAAAATAGGCGGTGTTACGTCATAAGCAGTATAAAAATTAAGCGGTGTTACGTCATAAAAAGCATTTGTAGTTTAAAAAATAAGCGGTGTTACGTCATAAAAAGAATTTATAGTTTAAAAAATAAGCGGTGTTACGTCATAAAGAGTGTAAAAATTAAGCTGACTATCTTATGGAATTTAGATTTTTTTAGTTTTATTGTTGAAAGTAAAATTTTTTAAACTTGATTTGTAAATTAAAATGTAATTAGTTTAGGTATTTTAAAGTCATTAGAATGATGCTTAAAAATATAAGTGGTTTATATATTAATTTTTAAGACGATATGTTTAGTATTTTATTATCATAAGCTAAGATCCTGTAAATAATTTTTGGGGGTTGGGTATTATATTGCTTGTATTTTAATATTTTGTGTTGAGTTTTTTTTAATGGAAAATGGCACACTTTTGCATCATCAATGACGCACTTTTGCATCAGTAATGGCACACTTTTGCATCATCAATGACGCACTTTTGCATCAGTAATGGCACACTTTTGCATCATCAATGACGCACTTTTGCATCTGAAAATAAGAGATGCTGGAAAATACAAAAGTACTGGGGCTAATTCATAAGACTAAATAATAGTAATAATTATCATATGTTTATAGTAGTATTTGTTTTTTTAGTACTTTATAAAAATATTTGGGGTAAATATGAAACTACACAATGATAATTTAATTTTTTCTCCCTCAGACTTAATCCTGTTTTTAGAAAGTCCTTTTGCTTCTTGGATGGAACATTTCAGTCTTATTGCTCCTGAAGCTTTAGATTTAAAAGATCAAGATGATGCAATGATGCTCATGCTTCAGGATAAAGGTGCAGAGCACGAATCATCTGTATTGGAAGGATTGAAGCGACAAGGCTTAACAATTACAGATATAGGATTAAGTTCAGATAAGAAGGCTGCAACGATACAGGCCATGAAAGAAGGTGCAGATGTTATTTTTCAGGCTTGTTTGAGTAAAGGTAAATTTACTGGCTTTGCTGATTTTTTAGTTAAGGTTCCAGGTTCTAGTCAACTTGGGGACTATCATTATGAAATTTGGGACACCAAGCTCTCAAAATCACTACAACCATATTACACCATCCAATTGTGTTGCTATCAGGAAATGATTGCAGATATTCAAGGTCGTTATTCGGATGATTTTGTCATTATTTTAGGTGATCAAACTCAACAGCGATTGAGAACACAAGAATTTTACTATTACTATCAATCAGTAAAAAATGCCTTTTTGAAATTGCACGAAAAATTCGATTTGGAAAATCGCCCCAATCCTTCTGATTCTAAGTCATGGGGAGGGTGGAGTAATTATGCGAAGCAATTGCTCAAAGAGGCAGATCACCTTTCACAAGTCGCCACAATTACACGCTCGCAAATCAAGAAGCTGAATGCTGATAGTATTCAAACGATGCAAGACTTGATTGATAGTGATAAACCAAGCATTAAGAGCTTGAATACAGATGTATACAAAAGATTAAAAGCACAGGCCCAAATTCAGCGACAAAGTGAAGGGCTTACAACGCCTTTATTTGAAATCATTAACACTCATGAAAAACTAGGATTGGCACTATTACCTCAGCACTCTGAAAATGATGTGTACTTTGATATCGAGGGGTTTCCTTTAATTGAAGGGGGACTTGAGTACTTGTGGGGATGTACATATTTCGATGAAAAAGGTGACCGTAAATTTATAGACTTTTGGGCTCATAATGAAGATGAAGAAAAAATAGTATTTAAATCATTTATCGAATGGGTTTATGCACGATGGCAACAAGATCCTACTATGCATATTTACCATTACGCAAACTATGAAATTGCTGCGTGTAAGAAGCTTATGTGTCGCTATGGTGTTTGCGAATTTGAAGTAGATCAATTACTAAGAAATGAAGTTTTTGTTGATTTATACAAGATCGTTAAAAATGGATTACTGATTGGTGAACCTAAATATTCTATTAAAAATGTAGAACACCTATACCGTGGTAAACGTGAGACAGAAGTGGGTTCGGGGGGGGACTCTGTTGTCGTGTATGAAAATTGGCGAGTTAATCCAGATGGCTTAACCTGGCAAACATCACAAGTCCTGAAAAGTATCCGAGACTACAATATTGATGATTGTAATAGTACGCAAGAGTTGGTGGCTTGGTTGCATCAGAAACAGCAAGAATTTGGCATCCAGTATGTAGGTAAAAAAGACATTGTAGAAAAAGAGGTAAGTGAGGAAATAACGGCAATAACTCACTTAAGAGATCAATTATTGAGTAAAGCAGAATCTCTTAAGTCTCAAGATATAATTGAGTCACAAATTTGTGAAAACATGGCTTGGGCTCTGGAATTCCATCGTAGAGAAGCTAAGCCAGTTTTTTGGCGACTTTTTGAAAGAATGGGCTTAACAGTTGAAGAACTTTATGATGACCTTGATTGTCTAGTAAATTGTATTCGTACAGATAAAGAGCCATTTAAACCAACCCCTAAAGCAAGAAGCTTAGCATATGAGTATTCATTTGATCCTCATCAAGAATTTAAAATGGCAAATACCACTAGCTTTTATATTCTTGGGGAGGAAGATGAAAAGGGGAACAATCTTAAAGCAACATTATTAAAAGAGCATTCATCAGTTTTAAAAGGCAGAATTTGCTTACAGCTTAAAGAACCGCTTTCTGTTGTGCACTTAATTCCAGATGATTATGTGAATCCAAAGCCTATTCCAAAAGCAATAGAAACAGTAGTCCGAAGCTATTATGAAAACCAGCTCAATGATGATGCTATTCTCCATTTTTTAAGACGGGATTATCCACGCATCAAGGGTATAGAAAAGGGAGAAATAATTGTTTCGAGCCATAAAAAATTAGAAAAGTTAGATCAAATAAAATTGGCAATTTGTAATTTGGATAACTCATATATTGTGATTCAAGGACCTCCTGGGGCAGGAAAAACCTTTACAGGTAAGCATGTTATTGCAGAACTACTTAAGCAAGGAAAAAAAGTAGGCATTAGCTCAAATTCCCACAAGGCGATTAATAATCTTTTGATTGGCGTGGCACAGTATTGCCAAAATGAAAATATACCAGCTCATTTCTGTTGTACAAAAAACACAGATGCTGAGATTGAAAACTTTGGAATTTCAGAAATTAAGAATGACAAAATAGTTGAATATCTTGATGGAGCATGTGTCATTGGTACCACAGCATGGGGGTTTTCTCGTGAGGAATTAAGTAAGCAGTTTGATTATTTGTTTATTGATGAAGCAGGGCAAGTATCGGTAGCAAACTTAATTGCAATGAGTCAATCAGCTCATAACTTGGTTTTAATGGGTGACCAAATGCAGCTAGGACAACCAGCACAAGGTACGCACCCTGGCGATAGTGGTTTGTCTATTTTAGATTATTTGCTAAAAGATCATCCAACAATTGAGCCTAATCGAGGCATCTTTCTCGACACTACCTACAGAATGCATTCAAAAGTAAATGAGTTTATCAGTCAGGCCATTTATGAGGGTAAGCTAAATTCACACAAGTCTAACGATCTGCAAGTTATTCAAGTCCCTGATGGTTATAAGGGGGTATTAAACAAGGAAGCAGGTGTTGTATTTATTCCCGTTGAACATGACGGAAATACTCAGGCGAGTGATGAAGAGGTCCAAGCTATTCAACATGCTGTGAATGAGCTTGTTGGACGAGTTTATACCGACAAGGAAGGCAATAAAAAGTCCATTACTTTAGAGGATATGTTGTTTGTAGCGCCGTATAATTTCCAGGTGACTAAACTTAAATCTGCTTTAGGTGAAAATGCGAAATTGGGAAGTGTAGATAAGTTCCAAGGCCAGGAAGCACCTATTGTATTTTTCAGTTTATGCGCAAGTGATGCGAACGATTCACCACGTGGAATGGATTTTTTATTTGATAAAAACCGATTAAATGTAGCAAATTCGAGAGCACAGGCTTTAGCAATCGTGGTAGGTAATCCAAACTTAATAAATTGTAATACAAGTAATATTAAACAGCAGAAGTTAGTAAATGTGTTTTGTCAATTAATGGCATATGCAAAATGAATAGCGAAATACATTGAGAAATTAATTTAACGGTTGAGGGATATATAAGTGGCTACAGACGTTCAAAAATATGAATGGGTTAATTTTTATAAGGAAATTGTATTTCCTTATATTCTTAGCTATGAAGAAAAACAAATAGAACTTGCACAGGATTTAAAAAAATTTAAGAGTGAAGTAGGTCATAATTTTCGACCTGATAAAATCTTAGGTGAAAATGGTTTAATAATTGATGATCCGAATCATCATACCGAAATAGATCCTTTTACAGTGTTAGCTTTAATCAATGTGGGAACCACTGAAAATAGAAAAAAATTGCACAGCCTTTTATTAAATAAGCCCATCGACCTTGATCTAACAGGTATTGCAGAGTCTGATGCTCAAAGTGTGTGGTTTTATCCATATCAGGCAAATGAAAAAAACAAAATAATAGTAGAAAGATCGGTAAAAATTGTCCCTAACTTATGGAAATTATTTAAAGATGTTGTCGAAATTCATGATGAAAATATCGATTCAATAAAAGATCAAGTTTTAGGTATTTTACCCAATGCATCTATCGGGATTAATAAGCTTTCTACAGGATTGAGCCGTTGCCGGCCAGATTTGTTTTTTCCTTTAAATTCGATAGGTACGAAGTTTCTTAATAAATATGGCATTAACTACACAGATATTTCTGTTAATAACGTAGAAAAAGCATTAAAAGTATGGAGAGACTATTGCACTACTATATCTGAAATAAAAAAGAGGTTTAAAAATCAAGAACTCTATGAATTGTATTATCAAGCAGTTTGTGAAGTAGAGTCTGAGGGACGTAAAAATGGAAAAGGTAAAAATACATTAGATGAGATTGAATTTTCTGAATTAGATGAAAATATAAATAATTTAGATTTTCCTCTTAATCAAATCTTATATGGTCCAGCCGGCACAGGTAAAACATATGTAACTATCAGTAAAGCTCTACAAATAGTAGTACCCGAGTGGTGGAGTGAAGATTTAGAAAGGTCTAGATCCACTATTGTTGAACAATACAAAGTTTTAGTTGATGAAGGTAAAATCAGTTTTGTTACCTTTCACCAAAGTTATGGTTATGAAGACTTTATTGAAGGTATCAAAGTTAAGAAAGTAAAGGGACAATTAAATTATGACGTTGAATCTGGTGTTTTTAAAAATATTTGTGAACGAGCAGAAAATAATCCAAATGAAAATTATGTTTTGATTATTGATGAAATTAATCGTGGGAATATTTCAAAGATTTTTGGTGAGTTGATCACATTAATTGAAGAATCAAAAAGAGAAGGAAAGTCAGAAGAACTAGAAGGTCTAGAAGTTACATTACCATATTCTAATGAGCCATTTAGTGTACCAAATAACCTTTATATTATTGGAACAATGAATAGTTCTGACCGCTCATTAACTTCAGTTGATATTGCTTTAAGACGACGTTTTGAATTTATTGAAATGATGCCCAAGCCTGATGTATTAAGCGGTATAGATATTGAAGGAGTAAGTGTTCAATATATCTTGGAAACAATGAACAAGCGTATTAAGGTTTTATTAGATCGAGACCACTGTATTGGTCATGCGTATTTTACCCCGTTAATAGAAGAACCAAGTTTAGAATCATTGATGACAATTTTTGAAAAAAGAATAATCCCATTATTGCAAGAATACTTTTTTGATGACTGGAATAAGATCAACTTAGTACTAGGTGAAAATGGCATGGTTCATACAATAAACTTGGATTCATCATTATTTCCATCGATGAATCCTAGTGAAATTGAGCATCTAAAAAAACGAAATTGGGATGTAAATAAGTATTTATTTAAGAATGCTCCATTAGAAATAAAGATAAATGCTTTAAATCAAATTATAAGTCCGAAGAAAGACTATAAAATTCCAAAACCAGAGATTACAGATGAAGAGGCCTCATAATTGTGCTCAGTTTGCGTGAATACGGTGTCATTGAAGACTATGGCACTAACCAACCTTATGCAATGGGACTAGATCATATCTGCGTCCCTACTTCAGTATTTGATTATTTATGTGAGCTTTCTAGCCAAGCTAAAAAAAATGGTGCTGCCATTTTTGAGTTAGAAGGCAGACGTAAAATAAAAGTCGATAACTATGTCGGTATTATTCAAACACCATGTGGTTATACCATTGAGATTTTACCTAAGCATATAGAGCTACCAGTTCAACAGGAAGATAGTAAGAGTCAGGAATTCCACAAAGAAATAGAAAACGTAATTAAAAAAGAACGTGCATTACTCAGAAAAATGCTGCGAGCCTTATGGAAGCTTCCATCCCCTCGAGAAGCAGGCTCAGCCTCATTGGATAAGTTAGATTTACCTTTGAGTGAATGGATCATGAGTCGCTTTTTGGAGGCATGCAACCTATTGCTTCAGCGAGGTGTAAGGTCTGAATATCAATGTGTTGCAGAGCAAAGTGCCTATTTGAAAGGTAAATTGAATATCCAAAGATATCTGACTCAACCAGTGACCGAGCAACATCGTTTTCCGATTGAACATGATATTTTTTCTTTAAATACCGCGCCAAATCGTCTTATTAAAACTGCATTAGAAAAAATCTGTAAACTCACACAAGATAATGATAATTGGCGATTGGCAAATGAAATCCGTCTTAAATTGAGTGAGGTGCCAACGAGTAGATTGCCGCGTTTAGACTTTCCCCAATGGAAATCAGGTCGTTTATATGCTCAATATGAACCAATCAAAGTCTGGTGTGAAATAGTCCTAGGAGAGCAGACACCATCTGCATTACATGGTGAATGGCATGGAATGAGTTTGCTGTTTCCGATGGAAAAGTTATTTGAAGCTTATGTGCTGAGTAAGGTTGAAAAAGCATATTCGGATCATTATCGAATCCAAAGGCAGAAGAGCAATAAATATTTGTGTCATCATAATGGAAAAGATAGATTTAATCTTCGGCCAGATATTTACTTTGAAGCGAAAAATAAAAATATTCATAGCAATATGATTTTAGATACAAAATGGAAATTATTGGATCAGAATAGTGAAGACCAGCGTTATGGAATCAGCGATGGTGATATGCAGCAAATGTTTGCTTATAGTTATATGTACCTTGAACACGATGGTCCAATAGTTTTGATTTATCCAAAAAGTTTAAAATTTAATGAAGCTTTACCAAAGTTTCAGTTAAATAAGCATGAAAGAGATCAAGGGAAAAATCCAAAGATATGGGTTCTCCCTTTCGATCTAGATAATGATGAATTAATCGGTTTTGATATGATAAAAGAATCAAGACATTGGAGACTTTTGACTTAAATGCACGATAGCTAACTTATTATCTGATATTGGATACTTTGAAAGAACAATGCTAAAGAATACATCTCTATCTTTGACATACTTTAAATGATCAACAGTATCTTCTAGCAGCAGTAAATAGCCAGATTCTGAAGAAAAATCATAGCTTATTGAAAAATTTAAGCATACTGTTTCAGTATCCGATATCGTTTTAAGATAGGTATTGAGTTGTTTTTCATAACCAGCATCGTTTTGCAATATCTCATGGGTGTTGATGTATCGATGTCCATCTTTATATGAGTCAGAATTAAAAAAATCCTGAGGATCAAGATAACATTCAGCCGAGAAATAAAATTTAATAAAACTATGGTAAAGCTTTTCTAAAGCTTGTTGAGAATTCATCGACTGCTCGTACTTAAAGATTAGGGCATGTAGATCATTTTCTAATTTATTCTTTGAACATGTAGGCATGATAAGATGAATTTTATTACAATTTATTTGTAGATTGCTAAGTTCATCACAGGACTCCAAGATGACAATATGGATTTTATTTTCAGTCTTTCTAGGGATCTGTTCTAAAGTTTTAACTGTAAATAATATAGGGTTTAGTCCATCTTCAAATGGCTTATAAAAATCAAGAGAAATTTTATTATTTGTATAAATAACAATATCTTGCAATGTATTAGAAGCTGTATGGGTCATGTTCTATAATGGTAATCAAAATTTGTAAAAAGGTTTTATTCATAGCATGAATGATGTAATAAAGATACTTGTAAACCAAAATTATAATTCAGTTTATATCGTTGGAGATCTTCACGGGTCTTATAGTCTTCTAATGCATGAGCTTCATCTAAATAATTTTGATTTTGAAAATGATCTACTGATCTGCACAGGTGATCTCATCGATAGAGGTAATGAAAATTTAGAATGTATTTCATTACTCGATCAAAAATGGTTTTTAACTGTGCGCGGTAATCATGAAGAAATGTGTATTCGAGGGCAGTATGATCCTAAAATGAAAGACATGCATGCAAGGAATGGTGGAGCATGGTTTTATAGACAATTTCAAAAGACGCGACAGAGAATTGTTGATCGTTTAACAAAGTTACCTTTAGTGATTGAAGTTGAGCTGAAACATAAAAAGGTAGGTGTTGTTCATGCCGACATTGATATTCATGATTGGAACATTTTTAAGGAAGATATTGTCAAAGGTGACTATAAAATTCCAGGTATCGTATCAACATATTCAAATGCACTTTGGGGTAGGGGGAGAATACGTAATCATTCAAACCAATATGATATCGTCGAAAATATCGATGAAATCTATTTAGGTCATACGATCGTAAAAGAACATACGAAAATCGATAATTGCCATTATATTGATGTTGGTTCCTCTTTTACCAAGAAACTTTGTATTGTAAAAATCCAATGAACTTGGTGATGTGGTAGGGGTGTTTGGTGGTGAAAAAAAGTTTAATTGATTAAAAAAAACAACATTTAAATCATGTATCCTAGCTTGTATCCTGTAATTTTAAAAAATTAATTAGTTTAATAAAAACAATAGGGTAGGTGATAGTTCTCATCTGTCTGGGCCGGTAATCCTCCCATAAATAACCGAAGTTAAAAGTAGAGGTTAAGCAGCCATTAGAGGTGGCTTTCCTTTGTTAGCTTGATGTGGTCTTTCATGGTTGTAATGCCACAACCAGTTTGTTGCATAATCTTGTACTTCATCCAAAGGGCTTTGTTGCACAAAGATTTCATAACTATATGATTTTAAAAGTTTTGATTATTTTTTGATCCAAAATTAAATTTATTTAAATCAGATGCTTACATATTTATGCAACAAAGCCGTTTACAAGCAAAAAATCATGTTTTTTACCGGGTTTAAAAGATGCGATACCATCCTTGATGAGTTGCCGAATAAATTTGTTCAGTTCTTTGTCATTACTGTACTTTTTCATCGGAAATCCTAGATTAAGGGGATTGCTCCCCTTAATAATTACTTGGCATTACCACGGCCACCACCTGATGGGCGACCTGTTGTGCTTGGCCAGTTACCACCAGGGCCAGGGTGAGATGACGGTGGGCGATTATATTGAATTTTCATGAAATGAATCCTTTTGAAATCATAGCGAATTTGCTATGACTCAAAAGATAGCTAAGTATGATTTTTTCTTCTTCTGAGAGAATGGAGTTTAATTTTTAAAAACTAATTTTGGCTTGTTCTAATACCCAGTTTTCATACTTCTGTAGATGCCCTCGCAACATATCCATGGGGCGAACGGTATAGTGCTTTTCTGCTAAAGCACTTGGTTTATGTCCAGATATTTGTGCAGTGACACCTACAGGAATATCTACCCATTCTGCCAATGATTTAAATGAACGTCTAAGACCATGTATTGTTAGCTGAATATCTATTTCATTACAGATTTTCTTAAACTCTTTGTAAGGATTAACGATGTATCCCGTCGCAGAGGTATTACTGCTAAATATATAAGATGAATCGCTGGTTTTTTTTAAGTCACGTAGTAATTTTTCTACGTATTTGGTCATAGGTATAATACGCCCATTATCTTCAACTTTATCCTTCAGATGGATCGTTTTCCACCTAAAATCTAAGTCTTCCCATGTAAGTGATAGAAACTCATCTTTTCTGGCCCCAGTTAATAGACAACAAATATAAAATGTAGCCAAGGCCTTATTTTGAGAATTGAGAACGGTAGAGAACCATATATCTAACTGTTCTCTTAGGAGGCAATCTTTTCTTGTGAACCGTACCGGGTTTGTCGGAGACTTTTTTATTTAAGTTAGGCCACCTGACCTAACGGGTTAATCTTATCATAGTACATTGCTTCAAAATCAGAAGAAGGCTATTAAGTTCTCTTCTTTATGGGATTGTAGACTGGCATAAAAAGCAACTTGAATTGAGTTGGTTTTCTCAATCAATATATGAACTAAAGATTACAGTAGTAATCTTTAGTTCATATATTGATTGATCTCTCAGAAAATTATAGTGGGTACCGAAGAATGAAACACACAGTTAAAACTAAGACTTTTTAGCTATTTCTCTTTTCATGTAATTAAAAAGTTTGTCTCCATTTTTAGGTGCATCCTGTGGATTTAGAATACCTTCGGTAACTAATCGTTCTCTTAATTTGCCTTGAGTGGTGATGCCAAGAAAGTTGGAATCTTTTTTCAACATTTCTATCAAAGATTTAAGATCTTGAATTTCTGGGTCATTAAACAATCGTATTAAATGCTCAATAAGCGAATTTTGTGGCATAGCCATTGTCTCATCAGCTGCTGATACCGGTAGCGATTCCTCATTTATCTGATGTTCTACAATTAAACTGATTTGCTCTTGTAGGTTTGGCCTTGATGAAGCTTGTGGCTTTGGATGTTCAGGTTGCTGTATTGGCATAGGGGGTTGCTGATCGACTGGTTGTGATTGAGTTGCTGTTACAACAGGTGGTGTTACTAATGGACTGCTCTGTACCTCAGAATGTGCGCTTAAATCAGTTGTTTCGGATATTGGCATTGTTTGTGGATTAGTGTCCAAATGCTTTTCTGATGGATGAGTGATGGTTGTTGATCCTGTGAGTTGAGTAATATTCGAAGTGTTTATATCTTCTTTTTTTACTGTAGGTGTGACGTCGGAGATCTGTGATATCTGAATGCTACGCTTAACTTCAGTCCAAGTTTTAGAAATTTCTTCATTAAGTTCATTTAATGTCGTTTCTAGAAATTCTTCATCAGCAATGCTTGGCAAAGCCTGTTCTAAATCGGATTGATGAGTCGTCTTAAAACATGGATAGGCTTTTGTTTTATTTGTTTTATTTGTTTTATTTGTTTTATAGTAATAAAGTGTATTAATAAATTCAGATGGCAATAACTTTCCAATGCTAAAAGCTACCAAATACGGTAAATCGTTATATTCTTTACATTCTGATTCTATATAAAAGAAATTAAGACTTAAAATGTCTTCCTTTAATGCACTTAAATTTAGTGGATAGTTATTTTTAATTAACATTTCATAGTGAAAGTAGAGAGATAATGCAAGCAGTGGTAAATGCTTAATTTGAGATTCTAGAAGCATGTATTCCGTTAAAATTTTTTCTCTCAAAATTTGCTTAGACAAGAATTTTGATGTGAGTTCATCTTTAGTCTGTTGCTCTTTTAAAGAGCTATAATATTCTCTTGAGCTACATAAGTTAGAGATTTCTTTATATTTTTCAATGAGGACAGGATCATTGACCTCAAGATTAAATAATAAACGGGTAAACATGCCAGCATAGGCTTTAGTGTTATCAAAACTTTCTAAAGAGAAAAGCTGCTTTTTAGCTTTTTCATCTTGTGCTTGTAGATGAGAAATTTCATATTTACTGGGGTTGAAATATTCATTTAAAGTTTTATTGTTTATTAAATCAAATAAAGACTCTTCAGAAATTTTATTTTCAAATATAAGTCCAGTAAATTTTAGTGCCTTTTCATGCTCTAAAATCTTTTTTTGATCTAAGCGATATGCTTCCCAAAATTTTTCTATCTCTAAATCTGTTGCTAAACTAACCTGTAGATTATTGGCACTATGCTTTAATGCGAATTTACCCCGTTCCGTTAATGCATAAAATTGTTGCACGGCTTCTAAATTAATATAGCTAGCCAAAGTGTGTTCAGACTGATAAGTAGAAGATGAATATGATTTAGATAGTTTAGCAAGGATATACTCATTATCATCTAAATGCGTAATATCGGCCGCAGTATTCATTAAATTAAAAAAACTATGTTTAGAGTTCTGACATGGTTGAATTCTAAAACTATGTATTTTTAATAAGCCTTGAGAGATCCAGTTATTCCATTCTTTAAAGCTAAGAACAATATATTGGCCATTGATCATTAAAAGAACTCCTCATCCTCATCATCTTGATTAGGCTGATATTTAATTTGAGTAATATTTGGAAGATTTTGAATTAGTTTATGGGGGATAGACGTGTGGTAACTCATAAATAGATTACAACGGCTTCTTGTTGTTGCTACAAAGAGTAACCGCTTATCTAAATCTGGATTTTTTTCCAACACAAATGATTTGACAATATCTTTATTACTATTTAACTGTGGAATAAAGACTTGCTCAAAATCTAGACCTTTTGAGCTATGATATGTCATTAGGTATACCATTGGCTTTGATGGCATCTCGTTAAAGTCGCCAAAGTCATTTCCCAAGTATCTGATGTTTATATTATTGTCTCTTAAATAAGCATTTACCTGTCTATAATCATATCGGTCACTTTTACCTGCTTGATATGAAAATAATTCATCAGCATTTTTAGAAAAAAAATGTTGGATGATCACTTGAATAAGCGAACTAATATCTTTGTGATGAGATAGCAATATACAACTAGGCTTGTCTGGTCTAGCTCTACTTAATGCTTCTTGGGCTGTCCAAATGAATTCTTGATTTTGATTTTCAAATTGGATCAGTCTAGCGGTTGTATTTGCCAAAGTATTTCCTGGTTTTCCACTAAGTAAATGATTATTCGGTAAAATACTGAAAGCAATTTTAGCTAAGAACTCTGTAAGTCTATGAATAATCATTAATACATGTTGGAAAGGATTAACCGTTTTAATAATTTCTGATTCTGTAGCTGACTGTTCATAAATAGATTGGGCACAATCGCCAGCAATAATTAAATGCGTTGATAGTTTCTTGATTGTATTTAAATCTTCAGCAGAAATATCTTGAACTTCATCTAGAAACACGAAATCGCATGGCCAATTATTTTTTAAAAATTTGGTATGTGTAAGGAAGTGTACCCCTTCTACATTTTCTTCTTTAAAGGCACTAATTGCTAAATCCTTAAGAGCATGTGTGTATGTCAAATAACAAAAAGAAGCATTAGGGTATTCAAGCTTAAGTTCTTGTGTCAAAGCTGCTAAAACTGTTGTTTTTCCAGTACCAGCAGCTCCTCGAACCCAATGAACATGACTTAAATTGTTTTTAATTGATAGAATGTATTGGCGTTGCTCTTCACTCAAATTTTGCTTTTTAATCCACCAAGCCATAATTAACCCTCTTTCACGCCTAAATTTGGTTTTAGACTAGATACTAAATTTTCAGAGGAATATAACTCTTTATTCTCATGAATGATTCTTTTCTTCGTATCAGTTGCTGTAGATTTAAGCTGTTCATAACCGTCAAGTATCTCACATACTTCAATCAGATCATCACAATTTCGAATTGTTACATCATTATTGTATAGTTCATCTTGGAGTAATATGAGTGATTTTTCTAGTAGCAGGCTACCTTCAATATCACCACGGAGTTGGAGTATTTTTCCAAGTGACAATAATGCAGAAATGTAGTTTGGATCATGTTCTAATGCTTTACGAAGATAGAGCTCCTCTTTCTCTCCATATGACTTGCAAGCAATATTAAATGCATTGACAGCATTTGGTGAGCGTTTGTAAGCAATTTCGGCCCAATCATTCGATTTTTGTGATTTACCCGCCCGAGCATAATTGTAACAAATGTTAGTAGCATGATTCGCATTACGATCTAAGCGTTCGATAGCAATGTAAAGATCTGCAGCTAATTCATATGCTCCAGCTTCTGAACAGGCTGAGGCATACTCAACGGCAATATCTATAGGAGGGCGGCCATTATAATCTAAAAGTGCTTGATTAAACTTTTGCTTCGCTCGAAGCATGTGTTCTTCAACTTTTGTTAAAGTATTATTGGCTAGAGGATTTAGAATAGAAGTGTTTACTTTTATCCCATCGATTACCGCTTCAACATTAAGAAGCTTTTCATGATTAATATTGGCGTAGACATCAACGATAGCTCCTTGCTTAAAATAATCTTCTTCTATCTCTACAGTCAAAATACCCAAAAGTTTACTTTTGCTACCTACGCAAATAGGTAAATCTATAATGTTTTGATCATCACGGGTGACTATTAGTTGAGTATGGAAAGGCTGTGGGGTAGGAACCTCAGTTGATGCTGGTATGATTGTTTCCAAATGCTCATGAGAGGTGATGATATATATTGCTTCTGAAACAATAGGCTTAATAAAGTCAATTCCTAGACCATGATAGCTAAATGAATGAATTGCTGCTCCGAGAGAAACATGAGCTCTTACATCCTTGGGTAAGATTGCCTCTACTTCATTAGAGAACTCATTCATGTAATTCATTACGCATGATTGTACTAATGGGTTAAGACAACTTCCTCCGATGAAAAGAACACCATCTATGTCTTCACGTTCAATATTCGCTTTAGATAATGCATCTTCAATCGGAGAGGCTAAATGCATCGGTGTGTGTATACCATCATACATCCCCACAAAATCATCCATGATAATTTTAAATTCACCAAGACATAGAGATGGCTTTGTTAAATTTAATTTACAGTCTCTAACTTTAATTCCTTCTAGAGAATGTAATGTAAAAATTTCACTAGAATATTGATCTAAACTTCTAAATTGATTTATATTTTTTTGATCAAGCCATTTGCAAACAGCTATTTTTAATTGTTCTGCTGTCGCTTGCAAAACAGGAATGACAATTTCTGAAATATCTCTAGAATCGGGTTGAAAATGTGTGTTTTCTTTTAAAAGTTGAGGTAATAGTATATTTTTGGCTATAGCTCGATCGATATCATCGCCACCTAAAGCTGTAAATTTTGAAATTGCTAGATTTTTTGATGAAAATTTGTTGTTGAAAGCATCAACTTGAAGAACTGTCACATCACATGTTCCTGCACCAAAATCGTATACAAGAATGTTTGTTGGTCTAGACTTGAGTTTTTCTAAAAAAGGATGTGTTGTATTATTTCTAGTACAATCATATACAAAGCTTAAAAATGCGGCATTAGGTTCATCAATTAAACAACATTGACTCTCATCAATCCCACACTCTTCTAAGCTATTGAATAGACTACGTCTTTGATTAGCCTCAAATGAAGCAGGAACTGAGAAGGCAAATTTGTAATTTTCTAAATTTGAATTTCCAGTTTCATTCTTAATACTTTCTAAAAGCTTACTAAAAAAAACTTGAGTAGCATCTTCTGCTGTCTCAATGACATAGGGCTGAGCCTTGCTCTCAGATAGAGCGGTCAATGGATAAGTGGGACCTATTGCTAACCCTAAGCGCATTTTAAATGATGAAAAGACATTGCGACTTTCAGTTAATAGCGATTTTAATCGATATGCATCTTGGCCCCAAATAAGAGTTTTATTTCGCCACGCAAGTACTGTATTCACTAGGTGATGCCGTATGGTCGCACCATATTCATCAGGTTGATTAAGAGTAAGTGTTTTTACTTTTTCAACGGAGTTCTCAGTAATGACTACCTGACTTACAACTGTTGTGGATGTGCCAAAATCAATACCAATATAGAGCTTATTGGGATATGAAGGAAGTTGGTTTTTTTCTGAATTTTGATTAATAAGCCAATTTGTATTGGAAGAATGTTCTATAGGCATTTTAATTAAGGTTTTTTGAAGGAGAATAAATCTATTATGTTGTTCTTATAGGTTTTATTCAATAGTAAGCTGAACCGTACCGGGTTTGTCGGAGACCAAGCTTTCTGAGAGAATGTCCCGATGAAAAAAGTAAAATATACCCCTGAAATCAGAGAAAGAGCGGTTCAATTATTGATTGAATCTGAAAAAGATTATCCATCGAATTGGGCTGCGATCACCGCTATTGCTCTCAAGATAGGTTGTACTCCTGAAACTCTACGTGTTTGGTATCAAAAATATTTAGATAAACAAAACCCAATTAAAGTACAGCAACTTTCAGATCAAGAACGTATTAAACAACTCGAACGTGAAAATAAAGAACTGC
>NZ_JACASN010000018.1:0-62243 GCF_013390985.1 Acinetobacter sp. Swhac1
AAGTTGATCCGAAGTACACAAGTCAAACCTGCTGTGAATGTGGTCATGTAGCAAAAGAAAACCGACAAACTCAAGCTAAATTTGAGTGTGTCGGAGTGTGGGTTATGTTGCGAATGCGGATTTAAACGCATCTCGTAATATATTGTCGGCAGGACATGCCGTTTTGTCTGTGGAGGGTGGATGCGGTAAAGGTCGCCCTAAGAAGCAGAAAGCAAGCGAAATCCGTGAGGAAGTCGCCTAAGAGCTTTGCTTTTAGAATCCCCCACTTGAGTGAAAACGAAAGTGGTGGGAGTATGTCAACTTTAGCTTTATCTGCAACTTTGAATCAATAAAATAAATAGCCTAAGCTCAAATATGATTGTTTTTCATTTGAAACTCGAGTCAAAAAGCGAGTTAATTAAAACAGCATACAAAAATGCGTTAAAACAAAAAACACACGCAGAATCAAAGTGTAGAATTGCATAGATATGCTAAAATTGCGAAAATTAAATGTGCTTCAATAAATCGCTTTTATTGAGGTGTAGAAAATACTCAATTTAAGTTGAACGTTGAATGCCAAACATGTCAAATACCATTGATTTCCAATCTGTAGCCTTAGACACTTTAAGAATAGAAGAACAAGCATTACAAGTCTTGGCGACGCAAATTGATCAGCGTTTTAGCCGTGCCTGCGAAATCATGTTGCATTGCAAAGGGCGTGTTGTGGTCACAGGTATGGGAAAATCAGGTCATATTGGTCGTAAAATGGCTGCGACGTTTGCCTCTACAGGCACGCCGTCTTTCTTTATGCACCCGGGTGAAGCAGGGCATGGTGATTTGGGAATGTTGGTACGGGGTGATGTTTTAATTGCCATTTCCAACTCCGGCAAAAGTGATGAAATTATGATGTTGATGCCACTCATCAAACATCTGGAAGTTCCTCTAATCACAATTAGCGGTGATGATCGCGGGCCGATGCCACAAAATGCTGATGTCGCTTTAACATTAGGCAATATTCAGGAAGCTTGTCCACTTGGTTTAGCACCAACCTCAAGTACGACTGCAACCTTGGCATTAGGTGATGCATTGGCTGTAGCGTTACTTGATGCACGTGGTTTTACTGCCGATGATTTTGCTCGTTCACATCCTGCAGGCGCTTTGGGTAAGCGCCTGTTATTGCATGTGAAACATTTGATGCATACCGGTACAGAATTACCTAAAGTTGCACCAGATACACCAATGAACAAAGTGTTATACGAAATTTCAAACAAACGTCTAGGTTTAACCACAATTGTCGATGAAAATGACGTCTTGTTAGGCATTTTCACCGATGGTGATTTACGACGTTTAATTGATAAACAACAGGGCTTTGATGTGAATTTACAAGTTGGGCAAGTGATGACTCAACATCCTGCAACGATTTCACAAGAAGCACGTGCAGTTGAAGCTTTAGAACAATTACGTGACCGTAAAATCAATCAGTTTGTGGTGGTGGATGATGCCAATAAAGTCATTGGTGTGATCAGTATGCATGACTTGATTCAAGCAGGGGTAAACTAAACAATGGCATCTTATATTTTATTAGAGCAAGCGCGTCATATTGAAGCTTTGGTTTTAGATGTCGATGGAATTCTAAGTGATGGTTTTGTCACCTTAACCAACAGCGGTGATGAAATTAAATCATTCGATATTCGTGATGGTTTAGGTATGAAACTGGTGCAACAAGCAGGTGTTAAAGTCATTATCATCACGGGTCGTAAAAGTAATATTGTCGAAAAACGCATGTCCGATTTAGGTGTAGATTTGGTCTACCAAGGACGTGAAGATAAAGGCACTGCATTGCAGGAAGCCTGTGCCAAGTTAGGTTTATCACCTGCAGATTGTCTCTATATGGGCGATGACTGGCCTGATCTTTCAGCGTTTTCGATTGCAGGGATGAAAGTCACAGTGCCAAATGGACATATTGAAGTGCGTCGTCGTGCCGATTTAGTCACACAGGCCATGGGTGGGCGCGGTGCGGTACGTGAAATCTGCGATATGATTTTAACCGCCAAAGGTGTGTACCAAAGCTTACTTGAAAAATATCTCAGCATCCCTCATTAATTAAGTCATACATTCAAAGGTTTGAGTTACAGCCCCACTTATGGATACTAAAGTTTTATACGTTACTGCGATTGCAATTGCAGCTGTAAGTGGTGGTTATTACTATTACAGCGGTAAAGGCAAAAAACTGGAAACTGACGCTGCTCGCTCTATGACTTATAGTGCAGAGCAAATTCATCTGACCCAAACAGATGAGCAGGGCAATTTATATGTGCGTGCGCAAATTGACCGTTTAGAGCAAGACATGCAGCAAAAAACCTCTAAGCTGGAAAATTTGAATGCCTCTATGTATAAAGCGGGCGCGGTGGATGCCACTTTTTTTGCTAAACAGGCACAAGGTTTTAATGACAATGAAAAGGTTGTGTTGTCAGATCAAGTGCTAGCAACCAAGTTACTCGCTCAAGGCAAACTGACGCTTGAAACAGTCGAGTTGAATGTGTTTCCTAAAACACGTGAAATCAGTACCGAAAAACAAGTGACTGTACAATCTCCACAGGCTGATTTTATCAGTCAGGGCTTAAAAGCCAATTTAAATGACGGGCAATACGAATTTTTTAATATTCGAGGAAAGTATGAACCATAAATCTAAGCTTACAGCTCCTAAAGCGTTGATAAAACAAGCAGCACTTGTGGGCTTGGCGGTGCTTTCATCGGCAGGTGCATGGGCAATTCCGTCAGACCGCAGTCAGCCTATTACTTTATTGGCAGACCGTGCGACCTTTAGTGAACGTACTGGCGTCACCACTTATACAGGCAATGTGGTGATTGAACAGGGCACCATGAAACTGCAGGCAGATTCGATTGTTGCTAATCTGAACAGCAAAAAAGAAATTAGTGTCATTACGGCAACGGGCAGACCTGCGCAATTCCAGCAAAAGACTGATCCAGCCAAAGGGCTTGCCAAAGGTCAGGCGCAAAAGATTGTTTACAATGCTGAAACAGGCATTATCACCTTAACGGGTGGCGCACTTTTAGAGCAAGATGGAGCCAGTATTCGTGGTAATACCTTGCGTTATAGTATGAACAAAGGCGATGTTGAAGCGATTGGTACACCGAACAAAACTGGTTCTGAAGCGGGTCGTGTAAAAATTGTGATTCCACCATCAAGTTCAAAATCATTCCCGGGAGCGCGTGATTAATGGATCAAACGAGCGCAGCACAGGACAGCGTCCAGCACGGTCAGCAGACTTTGTGTATTAAGCATTTAGCCAAAAACTATAATAAGCGCTGGGTGGTTAAAGACGTTTCATTTGAAATGAAAAGTGGTGAAATTGTCGGGTTACTTGGGCCGAACGGTGCGGGTAAAACCACCAGTTTCTACATGGTTGTGGGTTTGGTGCGTATGGATAAAGGCGAAATCCATTTAGATCAACTGGATTTATCTGACCTTGCCATGCATGAACGTGCGCGTAAGGGGATTGGTTATTTACCGCAAGAAGCCTCTATTTTCAGAAAGCTGACCATCGCTGAAAATATTATGGCTATTTTAGAAACCCGCAAAGATTTAAATAAACAGCAACGTCAGCAGCGTTTATCAGAATTGCTGGCAGATTTTAAAATCACGCATATTAAAGATTCATTAGGGATGAGTGTGTCGGGTGGCGAACGCCGTCGTGCAGAAATTGCCCGTGCTTTGGCAGCAGACCCTAAATTTATGTTGTTAGATGAGCCTTTTGCAGGGGTCGATCCTATTTCTGTCGGTGATATTAAAGATATCATTCGTACCTTAAAAGATCGTGACATTGGCGTATTAATTACCGACCATAACGTCCGTGATACTTTAGCCATTTGTGAACGTGCTTATATTGTTAGCGAAGGTTCAGTCATTGCAGAGGGTACACCGCAAGAAATTCTGGAAAATGAAATTGTGCGTGAAGTTTATTTGGGTGAAGACTTTTTTGTTTAAAGCTTGAATGTTCTAACCGTTATTGGTTTTCGTATGCTTACTGCATAAGTTGTAGAACAGAAAGTCGTGTAAACATTATTTAACCTTCTATACCTTTGAGGATAGAAGGTTTTTTCATGGTGGTTATCAGTCCAAATAAGCTATAACTCTAAATACGTTAGAGCGCTAAACACGTTATAATTATCAAGTTTTTATTTAACTGGTTGATTGATCTGGAGTGTTATGCCATTTACCATTGCTGCGCCCATCACTTTTGAAGAAGAAATTAAAAAAAGTCGATTTCAGGCAATTGCTGTGCCTGTAGATAATGAGCAAGCGGTAAAAACTTTTTTGGAACAGCAGCGTGATTCATCTACCACACATCAATGTTGGGCATGGAAAATCGGGCATCAATTACGTTTTAATGATGATGGCGAACCTTCAGGTACGGCAGGACGTCCTATTTTAGCCACGATTGAAGGCAATGAGTTGACTAATGTTTTGGTGTTGGTGAATCGTTGGTACGGCGGCATTAAATTGGGCACAGGCGGCTTGGTACGTGCCTATGGGGGATGTGCAGGGCAATGTTTGGCTCTAGCAGAAAAAATAGAACTGATTGAAAAAAAGACCGTGCAATTTTCCTGTCATTTTAATGAGTGGGCAATTTTACAATACGAGCTAAATAGTCAGCAGATTGAGTACAGCGAAGACTACACCGCCGAAGGCGTGTTGGTAAAGGCATTCATGCAAGTCGATCAAATAGACCCTTTAAAACTAAAATTACAAGATATTAGCCGTGGGCGTGAACAACTCAAAATCCTTGAGGATGATCAAGATGACTGAAGCAAATTCACCTGATCCATTATCGAAGTACCGTGAGCAGCATAAACACCGTTTAAACTACATGCCGTGGTTATATTGGTCATTAAAACCTAAACATCGTGCTTGGGCAGAAGCTTGGCAGCAGGAATATCAAGCTTATTTAATGGCAATGGAAACGGTAGAGATTGGCAAAAACTGTTTTATTTCACCATTGGCACATATTTTTGCAGAACCAGGACGTAAAATCAGTATTGGCGATAATACCTTTATTGCAGCCGATTGTACTTTGCATGGCCCTTTAGAAATTGGCAATGAAGTCGCGATTAATCACCACTGTATTTTAGATGGTGGCAGAGTTGGAATTAAGCTTCATGATCAGGTGCGTATCGCAGCATATTGTCATTTATATGCGTTTGATCATGGCATGGCTTTGGATCAGCCCATTTATCAGCAAGCGGTGCGTTCACAAGGTATTGAAATTGGACGGGATGTTTGGCTAGGTGCGCATGTTGGTGTTAAAGATGGGGTGAAGATTGCGGCACATGCAGTCGTTGGTATGAATAGCATGGTCACCAAAGATGTTCAGGAGCGGGAAATTGTGGTAGGAAACCCTGCCAAATTGATTCGTTATCGTGAGTAAATACGATGCAGCAAGGCTAAATCTTTAAACTTCATTACATTTTTTCATGTCCCTGCAACACGAGTTGTGTTAAGTTAAAAATAACAACTAAAAAATAGCCTGCAAAAGGCAGTAAGAGAGGCAATAATGAAACGTGTAATTGCTTGTATTGATTCTTCGCCTTGTATTAATGCGCTTGCTGAAGCTGCTGCGTGGATTGCAACACAAACTCAACGTGAATTGGTGTTATTACAAGTTTTGGATTATTACCCCGCCAGTTATCATTTGGGGGAAATTAGTGGCGTGATTGGTTTTGAAAGTAATGCCATGTTACTCAAAGAATTAGCCGAATTAGAACAAAAACAAAGTGAATTAGCACTCGATTATAGCAACAATTTATTGCAGCACATTTCCAGTATGATTCAGGAAAAGTTCGGCATTGTACCTACCCACATTCAAGAAAAAGGCGACTTTTTAGAACAAAGTTTTAGTGTGCTGAACGAAGAAGATATTGTGGTGATTGGACGTGTGGGCGAGAAATCTGCTGAACGCAATAAGGCATTAGGCAGTAATGTCGAAAACTTTATTCGTGGTGCAAATTGTACTGTGATGACTGTCGGAGAGCATTTTAAAGCACCAAACCGTTTTATTTTTGCTTATGAATATTCCCCAACTTGTATCAAAATGATGAAGCGAATTGCACAAAGTGATTTGCTTAAATTATTGCAATGTCATTTGCTCTATGTCGGTGATCACCCAGAAGTTTTAAATGAACCTGCAGATTTTTTAACTTCAGCGGGTTTAGATGTGGTGGTGGAATATCGTTATGGCGATGTGGCTGAAAATATCTTAGATTATCAACGTGAACATGGTATTCAGTTGATTGTACTGGGGGCATTTAGTCACAGTAAAATTCACCAATTTTTCTTGGGAAGCATTACCACCAATATTTTCCGTAACTCAACTGTTCCTTTGTTGGTGGCAAAGTAAAAATCGTAAATGATTCAAAAAAGATCATTTCAAAAGATTGTTTAGTTGAACTGATGTAAATGCTTGCTGACTGTCCATGGTTATCCGCATAATTTGTGGATAACTGTATGGACAGTATATGTAACATTATAATATATAATGTAAAATTGCTTTAGGTTGTTTTTTAACCTTGTGTGGACTTTACTTTACAATCGCTAAAGCAAAGCCATCATGTCCTTTGCTGCCTACAGTTTGTAATGCTGTGCACGATAAAATTCGCGAATGATTTTGCATGGCTTTGAACATGTCACGAATCCCTTCAATGCTTGGTTTGTGATTGTCAGGATTTAAAATTTCCCCTGCACGAATTACATTGTCTAAAAAGATAATTGTACCTGAGCGTGAAAGTTTAAGACTCAGTTCCAAATATTCAGGATAGCTTTGTTTGTCGGCATCAATAAAAATAAAATCAAAAGCTTCAGTATCTTCTGGCAGAGCTTTTAGAATTTCTGCAGCACGACCAACTTTTAATTCAACCTTTTGTTTTAATTGAGCGCGGTCAATATTTTCCTGTCCCAAAGCTGCATGGGTATCACGTCCTTCAATCGTGAGTATATAACCATCTTCAGGCAGCGCACGTGCTAGCCACATTGTGCTATAAGCTGCGAATGTGCCCAATTCCAACACACGTTTGCATTGATTCATTTGAATGAGCATTTGTAGCAACATGCCCTGATTTGCCGCAACTGCAAGGTGATCTGGAAAACCTTTGGCATCGGTATTTTCTAAAGTTTGCGTCAAAATTGGGTCTTCGGGAATTAAATGTGATTCGATATAGTGATCGATATCCGTCCACATTTGTTGCATAGCGTGCTCACCTTTGTTGCGATGTGTGCATTGTAAACTTTTCTGCTCAGAGTGCAATTTATTCGCGGAATGGAGCAGGTGATAATCTATTTCGCAATAAAAAAAGAGGTCAATTTGACCTCTTTAGGATTTAATTCTAAACAACACTGAATTAGAAATTACACATAGATGAATGGCGGCTTAAATCTGGCCCCCAAGTTCGATAACCTTGTGTATCAATATGAATTTGTCCTGAAGCGTATAAGCCTAAGCCCATGTTTAAACTTTGACCATATTGCTGCCAGAACTGACACAGTCTGTATTTGGTACTTTCAATATAGGCATAGTCTTCGGCATTCGGGAATTGTGGCCCAATTCTAAAATCAATGGCTGAGTTAAATAAGTGACGCGATGAGTTCGCACCACCTGCACATTGATTCAGTGGTAAATCTCGATAGACAGAAGTGACTTCAAAATCAGTTAAGACTTTAGAGGCGACCAAATATTTAAATACACGCAAGGTAGGCACCTGATTTTGCCACAATTCACGACTTGGAATCATAAATTGCGAACGTCCACAGCGTTGCCAGTCACGTGCGGTACGCATTAATTCAAAACTTGGAATAATATTGCCAACACCGTTGTGTTCCAAGAAGCGTTCATATTCACGAACTTGGCGTAAATTGTCACTCACTGCCACCCATGCATTATACGAATAAGGCACAATTTTAGGTGCTACCTGACGCTCATAGGTGATTTTTTCTTGAGGAATGAAAATTCGTTTTCCATCGGGCGTGGTGATCGTTGTTGTTCTGTTTGGGGTTGAACTACAGGCAACCAAGATAACGGGAACAATGCTGAACGAAAACAGCGCCTTGAAAAATTTCTTCATTAGGCAAATCAGATATTTATTTAAAGTGTCCGTATTCTAATCGAAAATGCTGGTTAAAATTTGAAAATATTGCAATCAAATGTGTGTTTTAGGTATAAAAAAAGATCAACACAGGGCTGATCTTTTTCACAACAAGACGAACTTACTTTTCTAAGTATTGTAATTTGTCTGGTTTGCCATTCCATTCTTCGCGGTCAGCAGGTTGATCGCCAATTTGTGTAATGTTTGGCCAAGTCTGTGAAAGTTCAGCATTTAGCTCGATAAACACTTCCTGACCTTCAGGTAATTCATCTTCAGAGAAAATAGCGTTGGCAGGACACTCTGGTTCACATAATGCACAGTCGATACATTCGTCTGGATTAATGACAAGGAAGTTCGGACCTTCGTAGAAGCAGTCTACAGGACAAACTTCAACGCAGTCTTGATATTTACATTTAATACAGTTTTCAGTGACAACAAATGTCATGGCGACAGCTACCTAAAAATATGGTTCTAATTCAGAATAGTCTATTTTAGGCAAAAATCACTACAACTAACAATCGCTTTTACTGATATTTGATATAGACAGTGCTGCTAAATTTGATAAAAGGGGGATAAAACCATCAAAAAAACTTATAAATGACAAAGACTCTCAATTGAGAGTCTTTGTTTAGCTCAAATATTTTAGAAATAACAGCGGCTAAGCGTTCAATTGTTCCTTTAAAGCATACAATTGTTCCAGCGCTTGTCGTGGCGTTAAATTATCGACATCTATACTGCGTAATAAATCTAAAGCAGGTGATGGTTTTTCTACCTCTATTACACGTTCAATCACTTCTGGTTCAGCTGAGCTTGTTGCTGGTGCAAATAGGTCATCTTGAACGGCTAAATTGACATTTTTGTGCTGCTGTTTTTCTAAAATTCTTAAACGGTTTTGCGCTTCTTTAATCACATTGGCTGGAATGCCTGCCAATTTTGCCACTTGCAAACCGTGACTTTGGCTTGCAGGACCTTGTTGAACTTTGTGCAAGAGAATCAGGTTGCCATTCATTTCTTTGGCGGTTACGTGGTAGTTATCCACCCCAGATTCTTTGCTTAATTCGGTCAATTCAAAATAATGCGTTGCAAATAGGCATAAACATTTGATGCGTTTGCTTAAATCCAACACACATGCCCATGCCAAAGATAAGCCATCGTAGGTACTGGTTCCGCGACCAACTTCATCCATCAGCACCAAAGACTGTGAGGTTGCATGGTGTAAAATTTGTGAAGTCTCAGTCATTTCGACCATAAAGGTCGATTTACCTGTCGATAAATCATCGGCAGAACCAATACGGGTAAACACGCGATCAATAGGACCTAATACGGCTGTTTGGGCAGGCACATAACTACCACAATAGCCAAGTAGGGCAATGAGTGCGGTTTGACGCATATACGTTGATTTACCGCCCATATTCGGGCCAGTAATAATTGCCAAACGATGATTGTAGTCGAGTAAAGTATCATTCGGTGTAAAGGCAGTTTTACTCAAGGCCTCAACAACAGGATGACGTCCTGCAGTAATTTTAATTCCAATTTCAGGGCTATATTCAGGGCGTGCCCAATTGCGTAAACGTGCTTGATGGGCAAAGTTTGCCAATAGATCAATTTGTGCAATCGCGCTGCTCATCATTTGTAATTGAGCAATGTCTTGGCGTAATTCATCCAATAGCATTTCAAATAGCATCTTTTCACGGGCTAAAGCACGGGACTCGCTAGACAGGACTTTATCTTCAAAACTTTTTAGCTCTGGGGTGATGTAGCGTTCTGCATTTTTTAAAGTTTGACGACGGATATAGTGTTCAGGTGCTTGCTCGGCTTGGGCGCGAGTGAGTTCAATGTAGTAACCACTGACACGGTTGTAGCCAATTTTTAACGTTGGGATACCGCTTTCTTGGCGCTCTTTGACTTCTAAATCAATCAGTAATTGCCCCGCATGATCACGGATTTTGCGTAGTTCATCGAGTTCACTGTCAAAACCCTCTGCAATGACATTGCCATCACGCAATAGTACAGGTGGGTTTTCTACAATTGCCTGCATCAGCCGTTGATGCAGTCCATGAAAATCGCCCAGTTCTTCATTCAGGTTTTGAATGAGTGCGGATTGTTGTGCGGAAACAATGGGCTGTAAGGCATGACGCAAATAGGGAATTTGCGCACAGGCCTGACGTAGTTGTACCAAATCACGTGGGCGTGCGCTACCGAGTGCGACACGACTCAGCACACGTTCAATATCACTAATTTCTTTCAATACCAAACGCACAGGCGACTCATGGTAACCTTGTATTAAGGCTTGAATTGCATCCAGTCTTGCATCTAACAATGCCGTGTCACGCAAAGGTTGCATCAAGGTACGACTCAGTAAACGGCTACCCATGGCAGTTTGGCAATCGTTAATCAGTTGGAATAAAGAAGTGCCGTGTTCAAATAATGGTTCAACCAATTCCAAATTACGTCGGGTCACAGGATCAAGCGCAATAAAATCGCTGCTTTGTTCTAATTGAATACTGCGAATATGTGGTAAAGCCGTTTTTTGGGTTTCTTTGGCGTAGTGTATTAACGCTGCCGCTGCTGCTTTGGCTAAGGGCAAATGATCAATACCAAAACCTGAAAGTGACGATACAGCAAATTGATCACAAAGCGTTTTTTGTGCATTGTTCAGGTTGAAATCGACATTTGGGCGTTTGGTCACAGGGCAGTCAAGCTGCTTTTTAACCTGTTCAATAATATTCGGATCGACAATATCTTCATCGACCACAATTTCGCTTGGCATTAAACGAGAAAGTTCAATCGCGAGTTGTTCAGGCAAATAATCCATTTGCTGAACTTTAAAAATCCCTGCACTTAAATCCAGCAATGCGATACCAATTTGGTTTTGCTGTAAGCATAAAGAGACCAAGTTGGAAGATTGATGACTGTTGAGCAAGGCATCATCGGTGAGCGTGCCTGGGGTGATAATCCGTACTACTCCACGCTCTACAGGACCTTTGCCTGTCACCTCGCCAATTTGCTCACAAATTACCACGGTTTCGCCTTTTTTGACCAAGCGAGCGAGATAACCTTCAGCAGCATGATATGGCACGCCCGCCATTGGAATAGGTTTGCCACTAGTTTTACCACGGTGGGTGAGGGTAATGCCTAAAAGTTTGGCAGCTTTGTGTGCATCATCAAAAAATAATTCGTAGAAATCGCCCATGCGATAGAACATTAAAGAATGTGGATGTTCCATCTTCACCCGTAAGTATTGCTGCATCATTGGTGTGTGTGAAGATAGATCAGCCATGATTTCTGTCATGTTCATGCAGTTGAAGTCCTTTAATTTGAAGCGTAATTTAAGTGTAAGTATGTGACTAGCTTATTTTACGCCATCTTAGTCAAATTAGTGAACCTGCATGTCATTGTTGCTCGCTCTCTAACGAGTCGAACATCGAGCGGTTTAAGCTTTTAAATGGATAATATTCAATTGATCGGGTGTGTTAGTGAGCACACAGCCATAAAAAATATCGCCCATAAAATCTAAACCCACAGGTTCAAAAATGATATCGCATAGCTCAAAGAGCTTAGCTGTTGAAAATGTATGATTTGCGAAGTTAAAAGTGAAAATTATTGTGTCATTTGGCTGAATTTTACTGAGTTTTTCGTGTAATTCATCGTTATAAAAAGCATCGAAATTTGATTGTTTTCTATGGATTCATTTAGAAAGTAGTGCATGTTGTAACATTATGCTTTGCATGGTCTTATTTCTAGCTAAAAGCCGTACTTTGGAAAAACTTCATCACAATCAAAGTAAAAAAAGCCATCATCTTTTCAGATCATGGCAAGCTATTATTCAAACTCAAGCTATGTAGAATTTAAAAATTCAAACTATATGACACGCCCAAAATATTTTGGCTCATGCTTAAATTGGCTTCGCCACCACCAAAATCAACGGGGATAGAGTTGTTACCTTGCACTGTTTCTTTGAGTGCGTGTGTATAAGCCACACTTACATTTTGTTGATCATCGAGTTGCCAAGTTGCACCAACACTTAAATGCTCTTGTACCACACCTGGTGCCAAAATATTTAGGAAGGTTTGATCATTTTTAACAGGCTGATCGTTATAGCTATAACCCGCACGTAAAGTCAGTTTTTCTGAGGCTTGATAAGTCGCTGAAATTTTATAGACATTGATGTCATCCCATCCAAAACCAGGACCTTGTGTTGTGCCAAATTTATTGTTTGCGAATAATTGATCCAGTTTATTGCCAACAGAATCTACATCTGAATAATTAATGCGTAAGTAATCTGTCGCGACTGATAAAGCAGGGGTAAGTTGATAATTTAAACCTACACCATAGCTTTCAGGTACGTCAAAATCACCTTGTTTGGCAAATAAACCTTCATATTTCTTAAAGCGGCTGGCATTAATTTTAGATGAATAGCTTGCACCAAGGGTCAGTTTATCATTTGGTTTTGCCGACCAGCCAATACGTGCACCTACGCCGTATGAATCGTCATTGCCACGATCGCTAATTGCCGCACCGTTTGACGAAGCACCACCAAAGACATCACCAGCAAAACCTTGTGCACTAAAACGTTGATATAAAATATTTGCAGCCAAGGCTATAGATTGATTTTCTGCATATTTCCAAGATAAAGCAGGTGAAATAAAGGCTTGGGTTAATGAAATACCTGCGCTTCCTGTATTATCATAAACTGCATAAGGATTATTTTTATAATTGGTATTCATGCCACCATTGCCATAAACCGCAATACCCGCAGTGACTTGTTCATTCACTGGGTGAACATAACCTACATCTGGAATTACAAAGTATTTACGGCTATTGCCATCATACTGACCATTTGCTCCATAACCATTTCCTGTAATTTCAGACTCACGATCTGGAGAGAAAATAGTTAAACCTGCATCAACACGCTTATCTAACCAGCTCAAACCCGCTGGGTTGCTTGCAATAGTCAGACTGTCCTGAAAATTGGCAATGGCTGTGCCTGCGTTTCCTTGAGATTTCACACTATATGCATGCATGAAATATCCTGTTGTTGCAAAAGCAGATGTTGAAAACAAAGGTGCGATAACAGCAATTGAGATAAAAGAAGATAGATATTTCATGAGAATATAGATCGAGTAAAAACAATATATGCGGCAGTATATTGAAAAGTTGTATTCTTGTATTTGAATATAAATTCATATCTTTATTCTATTTTTGAATATATAGCTATGAAACAGCAAGGGTATTCATTCTATATGTACATCAAAATGATGCTTCAACTCTTTTGACCAAAGAAGCTCCCTTGGGAGCTTCTTTATTGTTTTTCATTGCTTTAATTCATCATCATAAAGTGCTTTATGCCAAGTTTTCTAACACAAATTGTGGCGATTTAATAAATAATCGAATCAATGCTTGAGCAGAACTCGACGGTTGACGGACACCACGTTCCCAACTTTCTAAAGTTCGGGCAGAGATACACAATTTTGCCGCAAGTTCAGTTTGCGAAATATTCATTTTTTGTCGAACTTTAATGATCTGTTGTGCTAAATCCAAACAAGCCGTTTGCTCTACAGTATGATTCACATGATTATGACTGTGTTGAAGCAGATGCATAGTTATCTCCTCCTTAGGGTCGAATAAACAAGTCAATGAGTTATTAAAATAAGTATTGTCCTACAGCTGCATAAATTTGATACTGCAAAATTTACACTTTAGAGTGAAGCAAAGATGGCAACACTGTAAGAAATGATAAGAAAATTCAAGAGTCAAAACGAGGCGGAGCACGACCTTGTGGTAGAATAAAAAGCGGCTCAGTTTGAAATAGTGTTGGTGTAAACGATGTTTTAAAAGACAAAATCCGAATTTGCGTTCGGACTAAAATTGGTCTGAGTTTGTTTTCAAATAATGGTAGTGCAAAACTATAAACTAGACAGTATTCACATTCATGATCTGTATGCGCCGCATCTTCAGATGATGCATGTTCGTGTGAACTTTCAAGTTCCAATGCAACATGAGTCGCAGTTTCATGGTGTGTAGATGAATACGAAGAATGGGGTGCGGTGCGTTCTAAAAATAATGCTTGGGCAATAGTTTCACAGACAGAGGAAAAATGTTGTTTCTCTGGCAATAAAGGCTGTAGGAACACAGCGACTTGTAACAAGATTGCAAATAATCCTAGCAATCTGCCCAACATCATCAACACTGTATCAATCTTTTATTCAATTTATTCATGTAATACTATAACAAAAATGCCAATGATAAATATTGAAGTATTACACGAAGTTTTAATTAATATTTAACCTTAATATTGAGCGTTATTTAAGCATTCAACAGACCCTAGTATCATCTTGTAAAAGAAACTGTCGGAAAACCTGCTTCCAGCCAAGCTTGCATACCACCTTGCATTGAATAGACTTTCTCGAAACCCATTCTTTGTAAGGCTTGAGTGGCAAGTGCAGAACGCGCACCAGTACCACAAAGTAAGTAAATATCTCGTTCAGCCAGATTGGTAAGGGCACGTTCAACATCGCAATAGTGGTTTACTACAGGGTGTTGTGCAATTTTCATTTCTAACATGCCGCGTGGAAAATTCACTGCACGGTCTATTGCACAAGCCTGATGTTCTTCAGGTTCTCGTACATCAATCAAAATAATATCGGGATGTTGCAAATATTTTTCATGCAATTCTTGCACGCTAATTTCTGTAATTTCACTTTTGGCTTCAGTGATTAGTTGATCTGGTGTTTTCATTCATCCACACTCATTTATTTTGAGTCTATATAATATAATATTATATATTTAATAAGATTTTATTATTGTTAGGAAATGTGTCTGATCGAATATTGTTGTGATTTTCTATAAAAAACATTTTAAATCAGGTGTTTAAATCCTAATAAAATTTAAGCCATCAATTGATCAAAAAGTCATATCTTATTCAACTATAAGGTATATACTAGATTTAACACTTTTGTTCGATTGTTCAGGGGACGTAAAATGCCTGCAAGATTTTTTGGAATTTTTTTGGGTTTAATTGCAGCGGTATTAATCATTGGTGGATTATTCATCAATATGATCAGTGGTGAAGCTACCGTCGTGGAATACTGGATTTTATTGTTGCTTCCATGTTTCGGTGTGCCAATTTTATCTGCAGTGTGCCTAAAAGAAATTGATTAAGCACAAAAGTACAAGTTTTCTTTACATTAAAATTGATAGCTGATTTATTCATCGCATTTGATTTTAATAATACAAAAACCCATGAGATCATGGGTTTTTGTATTTATAGCAAAATAGTTTATCTCGAGTCTTTATGTGAATATTTGCAAAGCAGCGTTGCAGAATTGGGCTGTTCAGTAGCCTAGTCATAGTTATATGCTATTAAAATGTAACGACAATATTTAAGCTCAATAACATGCAAGCATTCCATTATCAGGCATTGCCAATCGATGTTCACTTTGGCGTAGGTCATCTGCAAAAAATCCAAGAGATTTTACGTCCTTATGCCTATCAGCGTATTTTAATTATTACTACTGCAGGGCAACAAGCCGCAGGCGAGCGTTTATTGGCACAAATCCAAGACATGGCTGTAGCGGTCTATCCTCATGCGGTGATGCATGTGTCAAAAGAGGTTGCAGATCAGGCCATTCAAGATGTGCAGCGTTTAGGAGTAGATTGCTGTTTGGCATTAGGCGGTGGCTCTGCGATTGGTTTAGCCAAAGCGATTGCCTTAGAAACTCATTTGCCGATTATTGCAATTCCGACCACTTATGCAGGTAGTGAAATGACAGCGGTGTATGGCATCACCGAAAACCAGCTGAAAACCACAGGCAAAGCAGCTCAAGTTTTGCCTAAAGTAGTGATTTATGATCCTGAATTGACACTCAACTTACCCACTGAAATTTCGGCATGTTCGGGCATGAATGCGATGGCACATGCAGTTGAGGCATTATATGCACAGGATAAAAATCCCATTGTAAGTTTAATGGCGCTAGAGGCGATTACTCAACTGGCACAGGCTTTACCTGAAATTGTGCAAGCGCCTCATAATATGCAGGCACGTGAACACGCTTTATATGGTGCATGGTTGGCTGGTGTGTGTTTGGGTTCGGTGGGGATGGCAATTCATCATAAAATTTGCCATAGCTTAGGTGGACGTTATCAGTTGCCACATGCGCAAACCCACGCCATTGTGTTGGCGTATTCAGTGTATTACAACCGACATGCAGATATTGCTGCAATGAATCAACTGGCAGCGGCTTTAAATGTGTCAGATCGGGAACAGTTGGGCTTGGCGATTTATCAGCTTAACCAAGGATTGAATATTCCAATGGCACTTAAAGATTTAGGATTACCCGAAACAGCACCTGCCCAAGTGGCACGTATTATCTGCGATAGTCCATATTATAATCCACGCGAATATGACTATGCCGAATTAGAGGCCTTATTGACCAAAGCTTATTGGGGACAAGCATCAATCTAATACTGCTGAGAAATAGCATGATAGATAAAAAACCGAAGCCACTTAGACTTCGGTTTTTTATTTGCCGTGACGGATTACGGTTTATACAAGCCTAAATCTTGCAAATGTAATCTAAGAATACGTCGCAGTTCCAATACAGCTTCTGGCGTTTCCTGAATGGAATGTCCGCCTTTAATAATTTTTTCTGAAACAGCGCCATCTAAGTGGGCACTGTTGTAATGCACCACATCGTCATTCATTAACAGATGCTCAGTGCTGTCGGTATTATTGCCAATAATACTGTGATATTTAAATCCTTTGACAGGCAAAATATCTTCAGTTAATTCCGTAAATTTGGAATTTTTACTTAAATCACTCGGTCCATTTTGAATGACGCCATGCCCAATTTCTTTGGTTAGATTTTTTAAATCGACTTCATGTTGCTGCAAGGTATCCGCAAACGCGCTTAAAAATGCAGTCGGTAAGCGAATAACTTTACGGGCAGCAAGGGTAAACCAACGGTCGGCAAACTCTGTACCACGGTGTGGAGCCGCTAAAAAAATTGCCCGATCAAAATTTGTGATGGGTTTAAGTCGCAAACGGGCTTGCAATAACGGGTCAGATTTAAAGCGTTCCAGACGTCTGTTCTTCAGCATTTGCATTGCAGGTTGGGTAAGGTCAGTATCACTCACCAGTAATCGAGCTAAAATACCACCCATACTGTGTCCAATCACCACAGCATCTTTTTTGGCTGCAGCAGAAGAGTTGACCTGTTTAAAACCTTGTTGCAATAAAGCATAAATTTGGAAACGACTTTCTAAAATAGGCATATTGGTTGAATAAAAAACTTGCCACACTTGAAAATTTTCCCGCAATACAGGATCACCCATAATATCGTTGGTTAAACGCACCCACGCTTCAGGGCTACTGGCAAGACCATGAATCAGTACAATCACTTTTTTGTTAGGGTTATAAGGTTCCAGCAAATACAGATGAGGCATACTTAGGCGTTCTTCACGATCAATCAGTGAAAGATAAGCCGATTTACCCAAGTTATTCTGTGCCAACCACAAGCCATAAGGCGCAGAAAAGTTTGCCGCCAATGGATAGTTCTTTTGAGCAATATTTGCAGCTTCGTATTTATAAGGATCGTAAGCTTTTAGCTTAAATTGTGAACTATATAAAATATCTTCAATTGAACGAGCGCTAAGTGGTTCTGCGGTGAGGGTTGCTGCTAAATATCGTGCTTGGTGAATGTTTGGATTTTTTCCAGATGGATAGTCGTGTTTCAGTGGGTCAATAATATATTTACTTTGGCTGATGTCATCATTTGGGTTTTCAGGTAATACCACCAAAAACTCAGAACCAAAACCATCACGGCGGGTAATAGAGCGTAAACCCGAAAAGTTTAAGTTATAGGTCGACATCAATTGCTGAATTTTTTGTTGTTTCAACTGTGGATAGTGATCAAAATCGATTTCATAAATGCTGTTGCCGACACGAATTTGTTGTTGTAATTCATCATGTTTATAGCGCAGCGCATAGCTGCTGACCAATTTGGCAATCGCCTGATTATAAAAATCGCGAATTTGGACTTGTCTGTTGTCAAAAATACGGTCTTGTGGAGCACGTTTGGTCTGAAACATGTAGGCATAACTGTAACGAATGCTTTGATCCAGCATATTTAATTGCTGATCTAAACATTGTTCATAATTGGCCTGATTAATTTTCTGTTGTTCTTCCGATCTTTTACTATTCAGAATACCAATTTTGCAGGACGAGGAGTTTTCCAGTGCAATGGCTTTGGCTAAATATAATTCACTTGCCGTAGAAAGTAATTGTTCATCTTGGATCTGTGGAATTTGCTTCAGTGCGCTGACACATTCTGCAGGTTGTTGGGCACAAATAGTGGCTTCACGTCCTGTCATCGATAGCACATTCAAACTGGCTTCACTGATTTTTTTGCGTGACAAAATGCTATCGCGTTCATTGGCGATACTGACTTTTAAAGCTTGATTTTTGACACTCACTACCTGACAACCAGACAGCAGTGTTGTACTGAGCAGTGCAGCAATCACAATTTTATTCATGGAAAGTCTGGCTTAATTTTTAAGATTTTTTTCCATCATACGTTTTTTTAGGCGTAATTCAATTGCTTAGCCATAAAAATAGACCGTCGAAACGGTCTATTTTTAGGTATTTTTGTATCGATTTTTTATTAAGTGCGTGGTGCGATCACTTGCCACACATTCCAGCGACCTTGCTTTTCAATTTCAGCAATCAAACGGTCAGCCACTTCGGCTTCTTGCGGGTATTTGATTTTATAGTTTTTCAAAGTTTGTACTGCATTTTTCTTTTGTTCCATGGCAATATAATTGTTTGCCGCAGACAAATAAGCTTCCTGCACACCTGCTTTCATGGCTTTGTCTAAATAAGGAATGGCTTCACGATGACCGCCACCTTCAGACAGACCGAAACCAAACCAGAAATTCGCTTCGGCATCTTCCTGATTAATTTTTAAGATACGCTGCGCATAGTTAAGTGAGCGTGTGGTGTAAACAGAGCCTAAGTCTAGATTACGTGCCATAACACTGGCTTTAAATGCACGCATCAAAATATCAAAAGAGGCATTTTCATTGGCTGCCAAAGTGTCTAATTGTTGAGTCAATTCTTTGAGCTTTGCCTCGAAACCACGACGTTCCTGACGTTCGCTAAAACGTGGTGGATAGTGACGTGCTTTGCCTTCGACCAATTGTAAGAAGTCATCAATTTCGGTGATGTCAATTTCGTTTTCACCTGCCAAAACTGCAAACTTCAAGCTACGGGCATTGTTATTGACCGTAGGTACAATCAATTTGTTTTGATCTAAAGTGATGCTTTGGCTTGGATTGTTCGGGTCAGTCACCACCATTTTGGTGACAGGCTGTGCTGCTGCTTTTTGTAGGTTAATTTCAAACGGAGGTGGGGCATCGTAATTAAAAGGGTTTAAGGCATAAAATGGTGCGCTTAATTCAGGTTCTGTAAAAACGATTGGTGGTTTTACTTGTTGTTTTGGTGGTGCAACACAGGCGCTAACGAGCGTTGCGGCTAGAATACTGAGTGCCAAAGGCTTAAGAGTCATGGTGTTCTTCCGTTCAATTTATTTTAAAAGTGAGAGGTGATTGTGTCGGATTAAAATATTGCATGTCGGTCAGTCTAAGAAATCTGTTCCGAACATGCAATACAATTGAGTGGGCTTAGTTACACAGTGATACGAAGTTTTTTTAAGTATGTAGGATTGATCAAATAAACAGCCCTATTTACTTTGTGCTTCACACTCACGTCTAACATCTTCAATTATTTTTAATTCTTCTGCACTATAAGGTTGTTCATTTTGCTGTGGGTTTTTAAAGCTTGGGTCAAGTAAAGAGAGACGCTGACATAATAAATTCATACGTTTTTCATTTTGTTCCAAGCGATCTAGTAATACTCGCATGCCGTCCAATACTGGGTCAGATTGGTCCTGCGTTGCTGCATAAGGTTGGAAACCAATACTGGCAGCATAATCACGACGACGTGCTTCCTGATCATCGGCAGGTTTATTTTTCATAATAAAGCGCGCAGGGTTACCCACAGCAGTTGCGCCTTCAGGTACTTCTTTGGTCACAACCGCATTAGAGCCAACTTTGGCATTTTTATGTACGGTGAATGGGCCTAGAATTTTCGCGCCTGCACCGACTACTACGCCATCTTCCAAAGTTGGATGACGTTTGCCTTTATTCCACGTTGTGCCGCCTAAAGTCACGCCATGATATAAGGTGACATCATCACCAATTTCAGCAGTTTCACCAATCACCACGCCCATGCCATGGTCAATAAAAAAGCGACGACCAATTTTTGCACCGGGATGAATTTCAATTCCTGTAGCAAAACGGCTAAATGACGAGAGTAGACGTGCCGACCCCTTGCAGTCTTTGTTCCATAATTCATGCGCCACACGATGCATAATTAAAGCGTGAATTCCTGGATAAGTGGTTAAGACTTCAAGTGTATTTCGAGCAGCAGGATCGCGCGCGAAGACAGCTTGAATGTCTTCTTTGAGCTGTTTAAGCATTAGTTTGATCCTCGTCCTGTGTTGATGTAGATTTTTTCCATGAACCGTTATTCATTGCTTGTACGCGGCTAAAAATACCGCGAAGTAAATGGTATTCCATACGATCTAATTGTATACGTCCGAAAAGCCGACGCAAGCGCAAAGGCAATAATCGTGGATTTTTTGGATCCATAAATTCAATTTCTGCCAGCATTTTTTCTAAATGTGGATAGAACTGTTGCATTTGTTCATGGTTGACCAAAGGTTCATCCCATTGCATCGCTTCAGAATCTGTCACTTGCATCGTCGCTGCAGGATCGGCAATTTTTCCGACAACATCGATGGCAGCCATACGCATTTCATAGCAAATCACTTGAATGGCTTGAGCAACATTGAGCACACCATATTCTTCATTGACAGGAATCGTCACGTGATAATTCGCCAAAGCCAGCTCTTCATTGGTTAAACCACGATCTTCACGTCCAAAAATAATGGCAACATTTTGCCCATGCTGTGCTACAGCATTTAACGACTTTTCTGCCGCAGGGCGTGCATCTAAGAGTGGCCAAGGAATAGTACGACTACGTGCACTGGTGCCAAAGACCAAATGGCAGTCGGCAATTGCATCTTCGAGCTGTTCAACCACTTCAATCTGTTCAATTAAATCGGTTGCACCTGCCGCCAAAGCATCAATATCTGGATGCGGATAGGTTTTTGGATCAACCAAAACCAATTTACATAGCCCCATGGTTTTCATGGCGCGTAAGGCGCTACCGATGTTGGCAGGCAGGGTGGTATTCACCATGACAATACGCACGTGGGAGAGGTGTGCGGCAACAGCTGCATTGTCGGTTTGACTCATAACAAATCCAGATGGGTTAAATTTTTAATTAAGAATATTGATCAACTTCGGTATGGTATAAATCCATAGCATCATCCATGCTCATATCAGCAGGTGGTGGAGCAATCGATGCAGGTTTCGCCACATCGACAGCTTTCGCGGCTTTGGATTTCACTTGATATTCGATATGCAGGCTTTCTTTACCAAAATAGTCACGCAATTTGACCAAGGCTTCATCTAAGGGTGCGATTTTCCACTGAATGCCCAAATGTAATTCTGCAGTGGCATAAGCATAGTCAAGGTGCAATAAAACAGGAATATGCGTGCATAAATCCACATTACAATAAGGCAGCAACATATTTTGTAAGTCTTGACTCAAGGTCTTGCTTAAATGTTCTGCATGCAAGTGAATTTGAATACTATTGGCGCGTTTTTGACGAATTTCATTCAAGCTAAACGCTTTGGTTAAGCGTCCCATTGGGCGGTCAAAACCTTCACGTTCGTAAATTTCGCCTTCAATCACCACCACTTTTTCAGTTTGTACAATATCTTTAAAGCGTTGGAAGCGCTCATGGTTGGCAGATACTTCAATACGTGCCGTACCATCATCTAAAGTGACCACCATCCGATTTGGGAAGTTGGCGACATCCACCACCAAGCCTGCAAAGACGGTGGTCACGCCACGACGGGTTGGCGTCAGTTCATTAATTTTACTTGGAATAAAGGCTTTTAATTCATTGCGATAGACATCAATCGGGTGACCAGTGAGGTAAAGTCCAAGTGTGTCTTTTTCACCTTTAAGTCGGACTTCATCTGACCATGGTTTTACAGGTTTGGCAGGCTTACGTTGTACTTCTTCAACTTCACCAAATAAATCCATGATGCCTGTTTCACGGTTGGAACGCGCTTGTTCCGCCGCTTGTACCGCTTCTGGTAATTGAGCCATTAAACTAGAGCGTTCGATGCCTAAGCAGTCTAATGCACCCGCACGAATTAAGGCTTCAAGGGTTCGTTTGTTGATTTTTTTCAAATCAATACGATGACAGAAGTCAAATAAATCGCGGTATGGGCCTTCTTTTTGGCGAGAATCAATCACCGATTGCATGGCTTGTTCGCCCACGCCTTTAATTGCGCCAAGTCCGTAGACAATGGTGCGTTCATCGCTGGCGTGGAAATGATACAAAGACATATTTACCGAAGGTGGTAAAACTTCCAGACCATTGTGGCGACAGTCATCAATCAGGAACACCACGTTATCGGTGTTTTGCATTTCCGACGACATGACCGCAGCCAAGAATTCGGCAGGGTAATGTGCTTTCAGCCATGCCGTCTGATAGGCAACGAGGGCATAAGCAGCCGCGTGGGATTTGTTAAAACCGTAGCCTGCGAACTTTTCCATATAGTCGAAAATATGGTTGGCTGTGGCGGCATCAATGTCTTTTTTCGCAGCACCTTCAATAAAGATTTGGCGCTGTTTCACCATTTCTTCAGGTTTTTTCTTACCCATAGCACGACGTAGTAAGTCCGCACCACCGAGGGTATAGCCTGCACAATACTGTGCCGCCTGCATTACCTGTTCCTGATAAACCATAATGCCGTAGGTTGGCTCAAGCACACCTTCTAGCAATGGATGCAGATACTCAAACTCGCCGCCATGCATACGGTGAATAAAGTCTGGAATCAGATCCATCGGGCCGGGACGATACAAGGACACGAAAGCAATAATTTCTTCAAATTTGCTTGGACGTGCTTCTTTCAGCATCTTTTTCATGCCCACGGATTCAAACTGGAATACCGCTGTGGTGTTGGCATTGGCAAAGACTAAATAGGCATCTTTATCGTCCAGTGGAATATGTGCAATATCTAGCGGTGTATCGGCTTGGATGCGTTTATTGATATTTTGTACAGCATCTTCAATAACTGTCAGGTTACGTAAACCCAAGAAGTCAAATTTGACCAAACCTGCCGATTCAACATCGTCTTTATCGTATTGTGCAACACGGGCGGTTCCATCAGCATCGCACATAACCGCAGAAAAGTCGGTGATTTTGGTTGGTGCAATCACCACACCACCTGCGTGTTTGCCTGTGTTGCGGGTAATGCCTTCAAGTTTTAAAGCCATTTCCCAAATTTCTGAAGCATCGTCATAGTCTGGGTTAGATGGATTGGTCACCACATCTTTCAGCTGTGGTTCGGCTTCAATTGATTCTTCCAAACTAAGCCCTAAAGGTTTAGTTGGAATCAGTTTAGAAATACGGTCTGCCAAACCATAAGACTTGCCCAAAACCCGTGCGACATCTCGAATCGCACCTTTGGCGGCCATAGTACCGAAAGTGGCAATTTGTGATACCGCATCACGTCCATAGGTGCGTGCCACATAATCAATGACTTTATCGCGTCCTGCAATACAGAAATCGACGTCAAAGTCGGGCATGGATACACGTTCTGGGTTTAAGAAACGTTCAAAGAGTAGTTCATAACGCAATGGGTCTAAGTCGGTAATTTTTAAGCTATAAGCGACCAATGAGCCTGCGCCTGAACCACGACCCGGCCCAACAGGTACGCCATTATTTTTAGACCATTGAATAAAGTCCATGACGATGAGGAAGTAACCCGGGAAGCCCATCGAGTTAATAATATTAATTTCGTATTCAATTCGTTCATCATAAGGTTTGCGAATTTCTGCCCAGTCTTCATCGCGCTGTGTGACAGGATAGAGCACATTTAGACGTTCTTCTAAACCTTGTTTGGATAGGTGCGCGAAGTAGGTATCAATGGTGTGTCCGTCTGGAATTGGATAATCTGGAAGGAAATATTTACCCAATTGCAGCGTGACGTTACAGCGTTTGGCAATGTGATAGCTGTTTTCAATAGCACTTGGAATGTCGGAAAATAATTCCGTCATTTCTGCAGTAGTTTTAAAATATTGCTCAGGACTATACGTTTTAGGACGACGGTTATCCCCTAAAACATAACCATCGGCAATACAAACTCGCGCTTCGTGCGCTTCATAATCTTCACGGCGGACAAAGTGCACATCATTATGTGCCACCACGCCAATATTATTTTTTTTAGCTAATTTAACCGCTTCGGCAATAAAAGCATCTTCATCGGGACGATCTGTACGGGTCAGCGCCAAATAGACCCGATTACCAAATTTTTCTATCCATTCTTCTAGCAACGGTTCGGCTTTTTGTGGATTGGACGTGATCAGCATTTTGCCGACATCACTTTGAATGCCGAGTAACAGAATCAGATCATCGGCTTGTTCTAAAATCCATGCTTTATTGACGCAAGGGATATTGAGTTGCTGACCTTCAATATAGCCACGCGACACCAGTTCGGTCAGATTGCGCCAGCCGTGATTGTTCATCGACAATAAAGTCACGCGATGATCGGCATCATTTAAACGCAGCACTGAACCTAAAATCGGTTTGATGCCTTGCCCCAAACATTTGCCATAAAACTTTACGGCAGCGTGCAGGTTAGAGAGATCGGTCAATGCCAAAGCAGGCATTTCTTCATTGACTGCAGCTTTAATCAAGTCAGGTACGCGTACAATCGACTCGGTAATCGAAAATTCTGTATGTATACCTAAATGAACAAAGCGCATGAATCAGTCCCTTAAAAAATCACGGGTTAGTTTAGCATGCTCTGCTCAAGACAAAACATGCTGCAAAGTTTTTCCTACGGTTTTCGATGATCTTGACCGTATATCAAAATTTCAGTTTTTTGGATGTTGATATGGCGTGAATCACGTATGCATGGAGAAGGAGTGTGGTTTTAACCCCTTACACACTCATACGAGTAGCAAGGAGTTAAATGGTGAATCTATTTCTGATGTGTAGATGAAAGATTTATCTGAGTTTAGATAACCAATCGCCTAAACTTTGCACCAATTGCACTAAAATTAATAAGACCACCACGGTTAGCATCACGACACTACTATCAAAGCGTTGATAACCATAAGAAATAGCAAGGTCACCAATGCCGCCTGCACCGACTGCGCCTGCCATAGCAGTTGCGCCAATTAAGCTAATGGTGGCTGTGGTTAGGTTCAAAATGAGTGAGCTACGTGCTTCAGGTAAAATAAATTTGAAGATAATCTGTAAGGGTGTAGCACCCATTGCCTGTGCAGATTCGACAATCCCTTCATTGACTTCAAGCAGTGAAGTTTCTACCAAACGACCAATATACGGGCCGACATAAATGGTCAGTGGAACAATGGCTGCCCAAGTTCCGATGGATGTACCCACTAACAATTTAGTCAGCGGAATCACCGCAATCAATAAAATAATAAAGGGTAGGGAGCGCAGTGCGTTTACAATCGGGTTAAGCCCGTGATAAATCACACGGTTTGGCAAAATACCTGTCGGACGAGTCACTACAAGGGTAATGCCCTGAATAAAGCCCCAGATACAACCAAACAACATGGCAAAGAACACCATGTGAAAGGTTTCTTGTAAGGCTGTAACAAACTGGTCAATAGATAAAGAGCTTTTCCAGAAAGGCGCAGTTACTGAGGTCAGCCACTGTACAATTAAATCTCTCATGCTTGTACTCCTGACTGTTCAACTTCAACACCATTGGCTTGCAGAAATTCAAGTGCTTGTTGAATGACGCTTGCATCACCGAGCAATTGTATAAACATTTGCCCAATCACAGCGCCATCAATTTCGGTCATATTGGCAAATAAAATATTCAGGCTGATATCAAACTGTTTAATGACGGCTTGAATTACGGTTTCCTGAGCTGATTTACCTAAAAACTTCAGACAATAAATGCTGTGCTGATTTTGATTTTCCAGATTATTCAAAATATTGATAGGCAATTGCTGCTGCAACACGGTTTGAATAAAGCTTTTGGTGGTCGGATGTTGCGGTTGACTAAATATTTCTAGAGTTGAACCTGTTTCAATGACTTTGCCTTGTTCCATCACCGCCACATAATCACAAACCGATTCAATCACATCCATTTCATGTGTGACCATTACAATGGTAATGCCTTGTTCGCGGTTAATTTTTTTCAGTAATTCCAGCACAGATTTGGTGGTTTGTGGATCAAGTGCTGAAGTTGCTTCATCGCAGAGTAAAATTTTAGGATGATTGGCTAGCGCACGCGCAATACCGACACGTTGTTTTTGTCCGCCTGAAAGTTCATCAGGGTAGGCGTCTTTTTTATGTTTTAAATCAATAAACTCAAGTAATTCATTTAAACGCTTTTCGCGTTCGGCTTTGTTCCAGCCTAACAGTTTCATCGGCATTTCAATATTGGCAGCCACAGTTTTGGTCTGCAATAAATTGAAGTGCTGAAAAATCATTCCAATATGGGCACGTTCTTGACGTAATTCGCGGGCATTGAGTGCAGTAAAATCTTTTTGATGAATGATGACTTGCCCAGCATTTGGACGCTCCAACAAATTGATCAAGCGGATTAACGTACTTTTACCTGCACCACTATAGCCAATAATGCCAAAAATACTGCCTGTTGGAATTTGTAGGTTAATTTGATCCAACGCACGCAGTGTTTGACCTTTGAGCTGATAGTGCTTTGAAATGTTTTTAAATTCAATCATATCGTCAAGAAATGTCCATAAATGAAAAAACAGGCAAAGTTCGCTTTGCCTGTTTTGTTTAACGCATTATATTACTATTTTGCTGCTTCAGTGAAATAGCTGACAGGTTTATTTACCGCAACTTTTGTTCCGCCAAAGTGCTGATCAATATATTGCTTCACCGCTTCGGTATGATACAACGCAGCTACTTTTTGCAAGATTGGGTCATTTTGACGATCTGCAGCAGTCGCGAGAATGTTGACATTCATTTTTGTGCTCTGGTCAATTGGCTCGTAATAAATTGAATCTTTAAGTACGTTCAAACCACCTTCCATTGCAAGAGTGTTGCCCAAAACAATTGCATCGACTTCATCTTTTACACGTACAGCCGTTGCCATTTGAATCGGTTTGATTTGAATTTGCTTCGTATTTTCTACGATGTCTGCAGGCGTGCCTTGAACATTGTCAAAACCATCTTTCAGTTTAACCAAACCAGCGGATTGAAGTAATAACAACGCACGTGATTCATTGGCACCATCATTTGGAATAGCAATGGTTGCACCTGTTTTGAACTCATCCAACTTTTTCACTTTGCTTGAGTAAATACCCATTGGCTCTAAGTAAGTTGTCGCTACTGGTGCAATTTGATCTTTATTGTTGGCATTAAATGCCACCATATAGGCATAAGATTGGAATGCGTTAAGATCAATTTCTTTATTTGCTACCGCCGTGTTCATTGACACGTAATCGGTGAAGTTTTTCACTTCAAGTTGAATACCTGCTGCTTTGGTTTCAGGTAAGTCGGCAATAAAACGCCAAATATCTGCATCTGAACCAGTCGATGCCATAGTGACAGTGTGTAGAGCAGAAGAATCTTTTTGTGCCGCGTCAGTCGCAGGCGCTTCTTGTTTGCCACAGCCAGCCAAGCCAACTGAAAGACCAAGTACAAGACCAAGGAGCTTTTTCATGAATATATCCCGAGCAAGTTTAAGCCGTGCCTAAAGTTGCCAATGATTGAGAAGAATCAAATCAGCACGATGGATGGAATCGCATGATGATGATTTTGTATGTTTCTCAAATATGTTGTAGGTATTGTTTGAGTACTGAAAAAGTCAGCCCACAGCTCAATCAATAATTTTGAGATGGATGGGCAATTCACTTTTTCAAAAGATGCACCATCATAACAATAAAAAATAATTCTATATAGTGCTGTGTATGTTATGCATATCACTGTTTTTACAACAGAAAGCGAATAAGTCAAAATAAGTTCTTATAAATAAATATATTCTGTAAAGATTAAGGATTTGAACAAGTGTTTAAATATTTAGGTGCTTTAAAATTTATTCTGCAATCGATAGTAAAAAAAGAGATATGAAATTGTCGGTATGAAATCGGCTTAGTTACAAGAATCAGAACATGGCTGTAAATACATAAAAGAAGTTATGAATGATTTTTCCAACGATAATATATCGCCCATATATAAGGCAAACAGAGTAACAATGAACCTATCCCTATAAAAACATAAGCCAAATATATTAATCCTGCAAAAATAAAAAGTATTTGCAATGTAAACTCAACGAATATTGAAATTAAAAATTCTTTGAAGCTTTTTATTTTTTGCATGTTTATTGATCTAAAGTATTTTATAAACGTAGATCATCACAATGTACATGGGTTACAACCTGATAAACAAAAAGCTCGTACAGTGACGAGCTTTTTTATGGACTTAAATTTTTAGACTAAACTAAAAATTTTAAGCATTTTCACGAGCAATGGCACGATAGCCAATATCTTTACGATATTGCACACCATCAAAGGTAACTTTTTCGCACAGTTCAAGGGCTTTAGCTTGCGCTTCGCCAATGGTATTACCGAGCGCAGTTACACACAGTACACGACCACCATTGGTCACAATCTCACCATCGGCATTGCTTGCTGTACCTGCGTGGAATACTTTCGCATCTGCCATTTGTGTTTCTAAACCAGAAATCACATCACCTTTGCCTGAAGTTTCAGGGTAACCCGCAGTCGCCAATACAATCCCGACAGTTTTGCGTTCATCCCAGTCTGCTTCGGCAGGTAAGTTGCCAGCAATACCTGCTTCAACCAAATCTACCAAAGATGACTTTAAGCGCATCATAATTGGTTGTGTTTCTGGGTCACCAAAACGGCAGTTAAACTCGATCACTTTTGGTTGACCTTTGTCGTCAATCATTAAGCCTGCGTATAAGAAACCTGTATAAACATGACCGTCTTTTTTCATACCTTCAACAGTAGGACGCATCACTTCATTCATGGTTTTTTCAAATACGTCTGCAGTCACGACAGGGGCAGGAGAGTATGCACCCATACCACCAGTATTTGGACCTTGGTCGCCTTCAAAAATACGCTTGTGGTCTTGTGAAGTTGCCATAGGAAGGATGTTGTCGCCATCAATCATACAAATGAAAGAAGCTTCTTCACCTGCAAGGAATTCTTCAATGACTACACGTGAACCTGCATCACCAAATTTGTTGCCAGCTAGCATGTCATCAATTGCATCAAATGCTTCTTGATTGGTCATCGCCACGATCACGCCTTTACCTGCAGCAAGACCGTCCGCCTTGATCACGATTGGAGCACCATTTTTTTCAACAAATGCTTTTGCCGCATCAACTTCGGTGAATACGTCATAGAATGCAGTTGGAATGTTGTGACGTTTTAAAAAGTGCTTGGCAAAGGCTTTAGAACCTTCAAGCTGTGCAGCAAACTGGGTTGGGCCCCAAATTTTTAAACCCGCTTCACGGCAGGCATCTACTACACCATTGACCAGTGGTGCTTCAGGGCCAACAATGATTAAATCAACAGCATTATTTTTGGCAAAGTCGATGATTGCAGGGTTATTTTGAATATCTAACGCTACATTCTCGCATTTGTTTTCTGTTGCCGTACCTGCATTACCCGGTGCAACGAAGACTTTAGCGACTTTGTCATCTTGTGCGATTTTCCATGCCAACGCATGTTCACGACCGCCGCTACCTAAAACTAAAATATTCATCTAAAAATCCCTCAAAGAATAAAATCCCCCTAGCGAAGCTATGCTTTTCACCCTTGAAAAGGAAGAAGATTGTGCATAAAAACACAGTTCCCTTACGTGAAAAGTCCCCCTTTTATAAAAAAGGGGGATTTCGGAGGATTATTAAATACGACTTCTAATTAATGAGTTTAATTAGTGACGGAAATGACGCATGCCAGTGAAGACCATTGCAATACCAGCTTCATCTGCTGCTGCAATCGTTTCTTCATCACGCATAGAACCACCCGGTTGAATAATGCATTTGATACCAGCTTTAGCTGCGTTATCAATACCATCACGGAATGGGAAGAATGCGTCAGATGCCATTACTGCACCTTCAACCACTAAACCTGCATGTTCTGCTTTAATGGCAGCAATACGAGCAGAGTTTACACGGCTCATTTGACCTGCGCCAACACCAATGGTCTGACGGTTTTTCGCATAAACAATTGCGTTCGATTTTACGTATTTCGCAACTTTCCAAGCAAAGATCATATCGTCAATTTCTTGTTCAGTTGGTGCACGTTTGGTCACAACTTTTAAGTCATCTTTCGTGATCATGCCCAAGTCTTGGTCTTGAACCAATAAACCGCCGTTGACACGTTTGTAATCCATTTGTGGAGCGCGTGCATCAATCGCAGGAAGTTCGCCACATACCAGTACACGTACGTTTTTCTTCGCGCCAGTCACTTCAAGTACGCCATCAGCAATGCTTGGTGCAATGATCACTTCAACGAATTGACGGTCTACAATCGCTTGTGCAGTCGCAACGTCTAACTCACGGTTAAACGCAATGATGCCACCAAATGCAGATTCAGGGTCAGTTGCATAAGCAAGGTCATAAGCTGCTTGAATACCGTCTAAAGAGACAGCAACACCACATGGGTTCGCGTGTTTTACGATCACACAAGCAGGTTTTGCAAATGATTTCACACATTCAAGTGCGGCATCAGTATCTGCAATGTTGTTATAAGATAATTCTTTACCTTGAAGCTGTTTCGCTGTAGAAACAGAAGCTTCAGTTGCAGCAGGGTCTACATAGAACGCTGCAGATTGATGCGGGTTTTCGCCGTAACGTAAATCTTGCGCTTTGTTCAATTGTGTATTGAATGTACGTGCAAATTGGTCAGCAGTACCTTCTTCTTTACCTACACGTGCACCTAAGTAAGAGGCGATCATGCCGTCATATTGTGCAGTGTGTTCAAATGCTTTCACTGCCAAATCAAAACGAGTTTCGTAAGACAATGCACCGTTGCTTTTCATTTCTGCAATAACAGTCGCATAGTCAGAAGCATTTACTACAATACCTACAGAAGCATGGTTTTTCGCTGCAGCGCGAACCATAGTAGGGCCACCAATGTCGATGTTCTCAATCGCATCTGCAAGTGAACAATTTGGTTTTGCAACAGTCGCAGCAAATGGATAAAGGTTAACAACAACCAAGTCGATGGCATCAATATTGTGTTCTGCCATGACTGCTTCGTCTAGACCACGACGAGCCAAGATACCGCCATGAATTTTTGGGTGTAACGTTTTTACACGACCATCCATCATTTCAGGGAAACCAGTATGCTCTGATACTTCTACGACAGCAATATTGTTGTCTTTAAGCAACTTATAAGTACCGCCAGTAGATAAAATTTCTACCCCAAGAGCAGCAAGGTCTTGTGCAAATTCAACAATACCTGTTTTGTCAGAAACAGAGATTAAAGCGCGTTTAATAGTCATGATCTTCGTCACAGTTTTCAATTACAGATTAAAACAAACTAGCAAAATGCAGGTAAAAAAAATGCCTGCGGAGGTCGCAAGCATTTTATCACTTATTCACTCATTAAACCGTGAGCTTTTAACTTTTTACGTAAAGTACCACGGTTTAGTCCAAGAATTTCAGCAGCGCGTGTTTGGTTACCGCGAGTGTATTCAAGAACAACAGATAAAAGAGGTTTCTCCATTTCTGCTAACACCATGTCATACACTTGTGAAGGTTGTTCACCTTGTAGTTGTGCAAAATAATGGCGAACTGCGCGATCTACGTGAATACGTAAAGCAACATCAGATTGTGCAGTAAAAATAGGAGATTTGCTATTCATGCGAATTAATCCGAAAATCAGATATCACTGGGATAAAGTGATATATCAATGTGGTCTATAAATTAAATGAACTCCGTTTTAGATCCTAAAACGGGAAGTTCTAAAACTGGAACATTTAGCTTGCCACAACTCTAGGCATTGGTCGAAATTTAAGCGTAACAATACATTAATAATTGTTACAGACCAAAATCAAAACAAAAAATCTACTCTGTACGCGATATATAAAAATAAAGCGCCTTAGACAGATCTATATTTGTTGTGAATCTTGCGAGGAGTTTGCAGCACAAAGCTTTCGTGGCGCGTATGATACCATTGTATGAGAAAAAGTGAGCAAGAAAACTGCAATTTTTTTAATTTTTTTCGCTATTTTTTCACTATTTTTTTGTGAATTAAGGCTTGATAATTTCTAAAGTATAGGCATCGAAGTCGTTTCGTGATATTGGAACTAAAATGTCAAACTTAAATGGACTGTTTTTAGGAATACGTTGAATGCTCGAAAGACTTTCGACCAAATACTCCTGTGGGGAATAGATGTAAGTCGATAATGTTTGTTGTTTTTCTTTTAAAGTGACTTTGATATTAGGCAAAGCCAAGCTTTTATCATAGTAATTGATCAGCTCACCCGTAAATTGTGTATTCATACGATCTACACGTTTAACCTTCACGCGATTTGCTGAAATTAAGCTATAGCGTTCTTCTAAACTGCTACAGTTAAAAAATTGACAGACTTGGGTAAACACAGAATTCAGTGCAGGGCTGCTGTTTAAAAACTTTGGGTTAAACCACAAAATTTGGAAGATCAACAAGCCAATCAATAAAAGATTAATAATTCCCCAAAGTAAGTAGTAACCATTGCCATGCTTTTTTTCACTTTCAAGATCAGGCGCAGACAACTTCATGGCAGGAATGTTGCCAATCGGTTCAGTACTGAAATAATTGAGGTTATTCAGATAGGTTTTCAGATCAATATTGGAATGTTCAACTTTACGCTGAAAAATATCTAAAATATGTTGCGGTTGCGCAAGTTCAGCAGTTGCCTGCATAAAACTGCGGTTTTGAATGTGATGTAATTGTGATGTGACTGAGTTTTTATTTTGAGGAAAGGCAAATACCAAATGCGAAAGAGCATTAAAGGTATTGTCGCATTTAGGACAACAAACCATCCCTTGCGCAACGGTCAGCTGCGCAACGGATACTTTATAAACAGTTTGGCATTCAGGGCACTTGGTTTGCTTGTCACTCATAACTCAAAAATTACAGTTAGTGGGGATGGCGTTTCCCAGAAATTCGACACCAGTTTTCTTCACGTTTTTCGACTTGTACTATATCAAAAAATTCAGAATAAACACTAGAAACTTCAGCAACTTGCTCTTCAATTACACCTGCAAGTGCGAACTCGCTCTCAGATTTAATTAAAGTTGCAAACTCTGGCGCAAGCATCATCAATGGGCCTGCCAAAATATTGGCAACTAAAATGTCTGCTTTTTCATTACCGATGGTTTCATTGAACTCTTCTGGAAGTCCCACATATAAGTTTTTAAGTACACCGTTGAGTTCTGCATTTTGTTTGGTCGCTAAAACTGCTTGCGGGTCAATATCAGTCGCATAGACTTTTTTTGCACCGAGCAACAAAGCCGCTACTCCTAAAATACCTGAACCACAACCGTAGTCGATCACGACTTTATCTTTTACATTGGTTTTACCTAACCATTGCAGGCACAGGAACGTACTGGCATGGTTACCTGTACCAAAAGCCAAACCTGGGTCAAGTTTAATATTGACTGCATCTGCCTCAGGTGGTTCTAACCATTCAGGTACAATCCAGAATTTCTCTGCAATCTGGATTGGCTCGTAGTAATCCATCCATGAGCGTTCCCAAACCTGATCTTCCAAAAATTCACTGCGTAAAGGGGCATCTGGCATTTGCGCACGAATAAAGGTTTCTAAGGCTGCAACATCAATTTCTTCACCTTCGTCTTGTGCATAAATACCTGTCACAATGACTTTGTTCCAAAGTGGTGTTTCACCTGGCAGTGGCTCAAGTAAGTCCTGATTTTCCGCATCATCTAAGGTTACGCTGACTGCACCCAATGAACTGAGCAGGGTTTCAGTAAAATCGACTTGCGCTTGATCAACAGTAATATGTATTTGTAACCACTTCACGGAGATAACCTAAAATTTAATGCGAAAGCGCTATTGTAACTGAACTGGTGCAGACGCTGTTATTTTTTATTCGGATTGCGAAAGGGAAAACTCTATACGATTGGAAGTTTCAAATTCGCTTTATGCTTATAGTCGAATAATGTGACAAAAATATAACTCTAAAAAATATAAGTTAAGAATTTGTTTGAACCATCATCGCTCAATCATCCCCAAAACAGTCAAATTGCTGGATTGGGGATGATTGAGAGACTTGTTTAGGATGCAGATTGCTCCGATGCAGGTGTCGGCACAAATTTATTTAGTAATGTGCCTAAAATTGCGGCAAAAATATACATGAAAATAGAATAAACCGCAGCAGGCATGGCAATGGTTGAGCTTGACATAACGGTTAGGGCGATAGTCATTGCAAGGGTACTGTTGTGAATGCCAATTTCAAAGGCGCAGGCTCGGGCTTGTTGGCTATTTACGCCAAAGAAACGCGGGACAAAATAACCAATCAATAAACTGCAGGCACAGAACAGGGCAGTGGCAAGTCCTACATCTGCCAAATAAAGCATGATGTTGTTTCGCTCTTTGGCAATTGCGCCAATAATAATCACAATTAGAAAAACCACAGCAAAAATACGCACAGGTTTGTTTAAGCGGTCTGCCGTTTGAGGGCTAAAATGGCGTACTAACATCCCTAAAGTGACAGGGATAATAATAATTAAAAACACCTGCAATACTTTGGCAAATTGTAAGCCAACTTGTTGCCCATCCTGCATAAAATGCTGAATGGCAAAGTTGACAATCAGTGGTAAGGTAAATGCTGCAATCACGGAATTGACGGCAGTAAGGGTGATGTTTAGGGCAATATCGCCCTTATATAAGTAGCTAAACAAGTTGGCTGTTGGCCCGCCAGGAGATGCTGCCAGTAGCATGAGTCCGACTGCAAGCAATGGTGGTAAATTCAGCAGTTTACAAATAAAAAATGCAATTGCTGTCAGGACGACCAATTGACAAAATAAAGCAATAAACACTGCTTTGGGGTGTTTGCTCACCCGTTTAAAGTCGTTAGGAGTGAGTTCTAAGCCAAGTCCAGCCATGACCACGGCCAAAGCCAGCGGCAAAAATATTGTGATTAATCCTGAATCCATAAACACTCCTTTGTTTTTACATCTATAATGATCTATTTAATATCTAACTATTTGTTTAATCTGTGGTTAATTGAATATTGCTCACATCTTAAATTGTATTTTTATTGTGGTTTAAACTCTGCTCCTGTTTGTTTTGAAGGGCAAGTTTGGCAGATTGTCTAGCTAACATACTCCCTAAAATAAAGCTGAACATATACATAAAAATGGTGTAAATCGCAGAAGGAATGGCAATTTCAGTGCTTTGCAAAACTGATAGTGCAATGGTTAAAGCAACGGCAGTGTTATGAATGCCAATTTCAAAACAACAGGAGCGTGCTTGTTGATCAGGCACACCCGCCAAATACGGCACCAGATAACCAATAAGTAAACTTAAAAAGCAAAATAGTGCAGTTGCGATGCCAATTGCACTGAAATAGTCAAAGACATTGGCGCGTTCGCGGAAAAGCGCATAAAAGAATAAAGCGAAAATGAAATAAATGGACATCAAACGCATAGGTTTGCCCAACTGTAATGCAATTTGTGGCATCGCATTACGCACCGCCATTCCTACACATACAGGCACAATAATCAGTAAAAAAACCTGTGCCATTTTTTCAATAGGCATGCCAATTTGTTGTTGATCGGTCATAAAATATAGAAAAGACAAATTAACAATAAAAGGCAGGGTAAAGGTTGCCATCACAGAGTTCATTGCGGTTAGGGTAATATTTAGGGCAACGTCACCTTTATAGACATAGCTAAATAAGTTCGCAGTAGGCCCCCCTGGTGAGGCAGCAAGCAGCATTAAGCCAATTGCCAATAGCGGTGGCAATTCTAAAAATAAACAAATTGAAAATGCTAAAACAGGCAAAATGACCAATTGTGAAAAAAGCGTTAAAAAAATGACTTTAGGAAATTGATTGACCCGAATAAAGTCTTTAGGCGTGAGTTGTAAGCCTAAGCCCATCATCATCACAGCCAAGGTCAGTGGTAGAAAAAAGGTAAAAAAGCCTGAATCCATAGCACATCCTTTATTTTTTTCTTATGGGTATAATTTTCCCTCTCTTTGCAGTGTAATTGTTTTTTGAGCTTGTGCAATAAACAAAGCAGTCACTTCTTATAAATGACTGCTTTGGTGTTATTTTCATGCTTTCAGTTTGAATGAATACAAGCCGATCTGTTCATGAAAATATAGATTAACTGATTGATCACATGGCAGCAGGGCGTGGTGGCGTAAAGCCTAAGGCACATTTGCCTTTTAACTCAGTACCATTGACTGTAATGACGGTACTTTGCGCATCTGCCATACAAGAACGGTATAATTCAGGCTCATTGCCTTGTAATTGCACTGCTTTAGATGAACTAAAGAATTGTGGTTCACAGGTACCATTCCAGATAATCCCACGATAAGCAAAGCTTACAGGTGCGCCCTGAGTTTTACCTTTACAGACTTGCTGGAATTTTTGCGCGTTATAGACGGTTTCTACTTTATCATTTGCCTGCACTGCAAATGGACTGAAAAATAAGCCACAAAGCATAGAGGACAGCAAAATTTTCTTATTCATGATGTTTCCCTTTGTTTCTCATATCTGTGCTATTAGGATAAAAAATAGACAAATTAAAACAACGGTGATCTGGTTAATTTTTAGGTCTAAATGTTTTTATGTACAGTAAAAATGCAAATTTGGATTACAAAATATTAATTTTGTAGCGCGGTTAAGCCAATAAAATCGACTGAATCTGTCAACTTATGCCACAAGTTTTGCTATAATATTCCGTCTTTATTTTTTATCTCTCATTGACCATTATGCACTATCCTAAAGTTTACGATGTCATTGTTATTGGTGGCGGTCACGCAGGCACCGAAGCGGCGCTTGCAGCAGCACGTATGGGTCGTCAAACCTTACTCTTAACTCATAACATTGAGACTTTAGGGCAGATGAGCTGTAACCCTGCAATTGGCGGGATTGGTAAGTCGCATTTGGTACGTGAGATTGATGCCTTAGGCGGCGCAATGGCATTGGCTGCCGATAAAAGCGGGATTCAATTCCGTATTTTAAACTCGCGTAAAGGTGCTGCTGTTCGTGCAACACGTGCGCAGGCAGACCGAGTTCGCTTTAAAGCTGCGATTCGCGCCACTTTAGAAAACCAAGCCAATTTAGATATTTTCCAACAAGCAGCCGATGACCTGATTGTAGAAGGCGATACTGTAAAAGGTGTAGTCACTCAAATGGGGATTCGTTTTGATGCGAAAACCGTGGTATTGACCACAGGTACATTCTTGGGTGGTGTGATTCACATCGGTTTAGAAAAATCGAGCGGTGGTCGTGCAGGCGATCCTCCATCAATTGCTTTGGCGGCACGTTTACGTGAATTAAATTTGCCTGTTGGGCGTTTAAAAACAGGTACGCCACCACGTATTGATGCACGCTCAGTCGATTTTTCGGTCATGATTCCGCAGCCAGGTGATTTCCCATCACCAACCATGTCATTCATGGGTGATGTGTCGATGCACCCTGAACAAGTGAACTGCTATATCACCCATACCAATGAACGTACTCACGAAATTATTCGTGGTGGTTTAGATCGTTCACCGATGTATACAGGTGTGATTGAAGGTGTTGGCCCACGTTACTGCCCATCGATTGAAGATAAAATTCACCGTTTTTCTGATAAAGACTCGCATCAGGTATTTTTGGAGCCTGAAGGTTTAGATACACATGAATTGTATCCAAACGGGATTTCAACCTCTTTGCCGTTTGATGTGCAGTTCGAGTTAGTTCGTTCAATTCGTGGTATGGAAAATGCGCATATTTTGCGTCCGGGCTATGCAATTGAATATGATTACTTCAATCCACAAGCCTTGAAATTCACTTTGGAAACCAAAGCCATTAATAACTTGTATTTTGCAGGTCAAATTAATGGTACGACTGGTTATGAAGAAGCGGGTGCGCAAGGTGTGTTAGCTGGTTTGAATGCGGCACGTCGCGCTTGGGATCAGGAACAATGGACACCAAAACGTGACGAAGCTTATATTGGTGTATTGGTTGATGATTTGATCACGCTAGGTACTAAAGAACCGTACCGCATGTTTACCTCACGTGCGGAATACCGTTTGATGTTGCGTGAAGATAATGCCGATCAGCGTTTGACGCCAATTGGTCGTGAGCTTGGTTTGGTGGATGACACTCGTTGGGCAGCTTACTGTGAAAAAATGGAAGCAGTAGAACGTGAAACAGGGCGTTTACAACATTTGTGGGCTGCACCAAACAACCCAATGGGTAAAAAATTTGTTGAAATGACAGGTGCAGATTTATCCAAAGAATGTTCTGCGATTGATCTGTTAAAACGTCCAAATATCAGTTTTGCGCAAATCGCAGAATTAACGGGTTCAGACGTTTCTGCACAAGTGGGCGATCAAATTGAAATTGCAGTGAAATATGCAGGTTATATCAACCGTCAGCATGAAGATGTCGCACAATTAAAACGCTTGGAAGAAACCAAAATCCCTGCCGATTTTGATTATGATGCTGTGTCAGGTTTATCGCGTGAAATCACGCTAAAATTGAAGCATGTTTTGCCTGAAACTTTGGCACAAGCCAGTCGTATTCCAGGTGTGACACCTGCCGCAGTTCAATTGGTGATGATCACCATTCGTAAAAATGCACAGTCACGTAAATCTGCTTAAGGTTTGATGGATTGATGAAGAAGCCCACAATTTAAATTGCGGGCTTTTTTATGCGCCAAAGTAAATCAGATGCTAAGCAAAGAAGAAGTTGCGTATAAGAATAAATCTGATTTCGACTGCATATCTTATGATTTCACAGCTAGATCAGGAGCATTTAAAGTGACACTTATCAACATAGATAGGAGCAAAATATGACTTTAAAAAGCATTCGTTATAGTACAGCTGAACTGGCATGCCCACGCTGAACGATGCCGAGTCAATTTTAATTTTAACTTCAATCAGCAATCACAATAATTTGATTTAAAAGAGAACGATAATGCTATCGCCCCAATATATTTGGGGCTTTTTTATTCCTGAGTTTGATGCACCGCATTGGCAACTTCTACAGGTTCAATCTGAATTAGCTTTTTACCAAAACTACGCAACCACCAAACCAATTGTGAGGTAAACGGCACAGTGGCAGTCACCAACACATTACCATTTTCCAGTGTTTCCATAGTTTGATCTTTGCTTAATTGGCTTTCATCGAAGTATATGGCATCAGCTTTTTGCATGGTAAGTTTGAGCTGAATATTTTCAGTAGCTTTACTGAAATCGACTCTAAAACCTAATTCGCCAGATTCAATATAGGCATCAATATCAAAATTAACAGGATGCAAGGCGCGTGAATCTAAAACTTTGGCTGCTTTAAAACGATGCAGGGCAAAGGTTTGAATGTCGGTTTTGTCAAATCGAGTACAGATTAAATAAATCACCGCACCTTTTTGCACCAAAGCCAAAGGATTCAGCACATAAGTTTTTTCTTCGCCTGAATTGCTGCGTGATTGATAAATACATTCTAGTTGTTTGTCTTGGAGCAAGCCTTCATATATCGCCTGTTGTGCATTGCGGTCTACGACTGGTGGAATTAAAGGTTGTGTTGCAGGCACAATTCGCACACGATTAATCCATTGGCGGACATTGTTTTGGGTCGATAGACTGCGTCGTGCCAAATCAAACCATGGGTTCATTTCTTCAATCAAACTTGGCGGCAGCAGATGTTTTAAATGTTCCTCGACCATCATAAACGTTACCGCTTGAGAGCTGGTCATGTGCGGTAAACTTTGAATCGGTGCATCTGAACGCCAGCGCCAACCTTGTGGTACGGTACCATTACTTTCAATTGGAAAGCGCTGAGAAATTTGATTTAAGTCACGTTGAATCGTACGCAAACTAATGTCGATACCTTCACGTTGCAGGACATCGTGTAATTCACGTGTGCCCATCCATTTACCTGTAGAAAGGCGCGATAAAATTTGCCATTGGCGATATAAACTATTCGATGTTTCTTTTTCTTGTATAGACATATTCAATATTTACTAGGTCAATTCATACGGATGAAAACTTGTTCTTCCACACAATAAGAAAACTCGGAATGATTAGCAAGTTTTTTACTGAAAAAGGGCAAAATATAACCGCAGATTTTGCAGTAAATATCACAAAATTTGGACGGGCAAAGTTAATCAAATAATAGAAGTGAATCAGAAACTATGACCTCAAGCCATACTTGGATCAATTAGAAAAGCAAGATTGAATAGTTGTGTTTAAGTGAAAACCCGTCATTGTTTTGTATGGTAGATACAGGTTTATGTAAATAAAAGCGGTCTGAGTGGATGAGTGCTGTAGGTTAATTGGGCAAGGCGATTGAGGTGCTTTATCGCGATGAATTATCAACAGACCTTAGAGTTAGGAGGATGAAACAACCGTGAATTTATCTAGCAGCGATGCGCGAGAAATTTTTTGGTTAGCCCGATATTTAACCCGTATTCAATATGTATGTCAGCAATTTCCATTTAAACAAAATGATGCTGCTTTGACTTATGCACATGCCTTTTGTTTGCCTGCATTTGATGCAGCTTCTTTAAATGAATTGATTTTAAACGAAGAACAGCCTGCTTCATTTGCGATGCAGTTTGAGCAAACACGAACAAAAATTCAAAACTTGGCACAGGTGTTTTCTAAAGCTACTTATGTTGAATTACAGCAATGTATTCAAAATGCGTGCGATAACGCGAGTTATATTTGTGATGTGGTACAAGACTGCGAAGCACTATTAGATGCAGAACCACAGCAGATATATTTATTTTTCCAATTGGGGCAAAAAATTGAACAATTAGACCGACAAATTCGGTTAAAACAATCGACTGAAAAGACTTTGTCGCAATTGGAAATGATTGTGCAATGCCTAAAAGATTTAGGTTGGACGTCGTTTGTAGACGCATGGCAACAGCTGAAACAGCAACCCGATACCATGCATTTTTATCACTTTAGTGATCATATTCAGCACTTACTTTCGGTGGATTAAGCAGAACTTGTCATGTCAAATTAATCGACAACAATATTATTTTAAGCTCTGTGTAGTTAAAAAAATAGTGGAAGCCGAAGCTCCCATTATGTCTTAACTTATTACTGGCTTTGAACAGCTATCAAATTCAATAGCTTTGACTCGTGCAATACTTTCGGCTCGGTTACTTAGTCGCGTTCAACCGCAAGTGCAACACCCATACCACCGCCGACGCAAAGCGTTGCGATGCCTTTTTTTGCATCACGGCGTTGCATTTCGTGTAGTAACGTCACAAGGATACGGCAACCAGAAGCACCAATCGGGTGACCGAGGGCAATTGCACCGCCATTCACGTTTACTTTATCTAAGTCTAAGCCTAGTTCTTTGGCAACGCCTAAAGCCTGAGCGGCAAAGGCTTCGTTAGCTTCAATCAAATCAACTTGATCTAAGCTCCAGCCTGCTTTATTCAGGGTTTTCTTTACCGCTTCAACAGGGCCAAGACCCATAATTTCAGGCTCAATACCCGACATTGCATAGGCTTTAATACGTGCTAAAGGTTGTAGACCTAAGGCTGCAGCTTTGTCTGCACTCATCATCAACACTGCTGCTGCACCATCGTTAATACCAGAAGCATTGCCTGCGGTTACGCTGCCATCTTTTTTGAACGCAGGGCGTAATTTATTCAGGCTTTCAAGGGTAGTATTGGCTTTGATGTATTCATCTTCAGCAAATACAATTGGGTCGCCTTTACGCTGTGGAATGCTTACAGCCGCAATTTCATCTTTAAATTTACCAGCCGCTTGTGCTGCAGCCGCGCGTTGTTGTGAAGTCAGTGCCAATTGGTCTTGTTCTTCACGGTTTAAACCAAGTTTTTCTACAATATTTTCTGCAGTAATACCCATGTGATATTGGTTATAGGCATCGGTTAAACCATCAGCCACCATGCTGTCGATCAACTGGGCATTCCCCATTTTTTGACAGTTTCGCAATTGCATATAGTGTGCGCTTTGTGACATTGATTCTTGACCACCAGCAACCACAATTTCTGCTTCATCACACTGAATCGCTTGTGCAGCCAAATGTACGGCACGTAAACCTGAACCACACACCACGTTAAGCGTTGATGCAGGTACTTGCACAGGAATACCTGCAGCAATTGCGGCTTGGCGTGCAGGGTTTTGTCCTACACCTGTAGTGAGTACATTGCCCATAATCACCTGATCGACTTGTTCAGGCTGTACTTTGGCACTGTCTAATACCGCACGAATTGCTGTTTGCCCCAATTGTGGTGCAGATAAAGAAGCGAGGCTACCTAAAAAGCTACCAATTGCAGTACGTTTTGCAGCAACAATGACAACATCTTTCATTTTATATCCTTAAATCTTATGTTCACGTTTCTGTGGATGCACATGATATATAGCATGTGTATTACTGATGTTATATGACTGATTAAAATAAATTTACCAAAACATAGCGACCTGGTGCTGCTTCTATTGTTGGATATTGTGCATTACCTAAGGCACGGGCAGGGAATTGTTGGCCTGCATACGGTGTAACCCAAGCCTGCCAGCGTAGCCACCAAGACTCAGGATGATACTCTGCACCATCTAGCCATTGCTTGGTATTTTCAAACTTGGCAGAGTTGGTATAGCAGCCGTATTTATTACGACTTGGCGGATTCACAATGCCTGCCACGTGTCCAGATTCACCAAGTACCAGTGTAGATTCACCGCCTAAGTAATCTGCACCACGGAAGCTTGTATCCCAAAGTGCGATATGATCTTCCTGCGTTGCAATAAAGAAGCTTGGTGTTTTGACACGAGAAAGGTTGAGTCCAACACCGTTTACTTTCACTGCGTTTGGTGAAATCAATTCATTATTCAAATACAAATTACGCAATAAGAAATTATGAATTTTGGCAGGAATATTGGTGCCGTCGCTGTTCCAATACAAAATATCGAAATCTGAAGGCTCTTTGCCTTTTAAATAGTTCTCGATGTAGTAGTTCCAGTACAGGGTATTTTCACGTAACAAACTGAACGTAACTGCCAATTGGCGACCATCAAAATAACCGAATTGATTATTTAAGGTTTCTAAACCATTAATCACAGGTTCATTAATAAATACGCCTAAGCTGCCTGGGTTTTCAAAGTCGATAATGGTTGCCATATACGTGGCAGATTTCACATGACTTTTCAGGCGTTTTGCCACGTAATAGGCTTGAGTCGCAGCAAGTAACGTACCGCCAATACAGTAGCCAATGCAGTTGGCCTCTTTTTCACCGGTAATTTCTTCAATTACACGCAAAGCTTCTACTGCACCTTGTGTAATGAGATCAGCAAAAGTCAGTTCTTTCTGTTCGGCATTTGGGTTACACCAAGACATTAAAAAGACCGTATGACCTTGCTGACGCAACCAGTTCACTAAAGAGTTTTGTTCGCGTAAATCCAGCACATAATATTTATTGATAAACGGTGGTACGACTAGAATAGGGGTTTGATATACATTTTCAGTAGTTGCTTCATATTGCAATAATTGGAAAAAGTCATTTTCAAAGACGACTGCACCAGGGGTATACGCCAAATCTTTGCCCAAGCTGAAAGAGTCGCTATTCACCATACGAATAGATAAATACTTGCCGCTGTTCATGACATCATCATGGAAAACCTGCATGCCACGGACTAAGTTTTCACCTTGTTCAGCGACGGTTTGCTGAATCACTTCTGGATTAGTCCACAGAAAGTTACTTGGAGATAACGCATTGATCATTTGACGGGTAAAGAAGTGAATGCGATAGCGAACTTTGTCTGGAACGCCTTCGACCACATCTACCATGTTTTGCACTAACTGGCTAAACAGTAAATAAGACTGCGATAACAGGTCAAAATTGGGTTGTTCTTGCCATAATGGGCTGTTAAAACGACGATCACCACTTTCAGGTTGAATGAATGGTTCGATGTCTTTTGCCACACTGCGCATCATCACATTTTGGTAGATTTGCATTTGACCTTGCCACCAGCTCCATTGCATTTCCATCAAGCGTGCTGGATTTTTAGACAAAGCTTCAAAGAACATAGACATATCTTCTTTGTTGAGCTGTGTTAAGGCGTCATTAATAGGGCTTTGCCCATAATAAAATTCTTGTAGTTTTTTCCAGATATCATCGTGGCTAGAGAAAAATTGTAATATATTTTCTTTGAATTGAAATGAGTTCTGTTTCATTTCATCGCTCCATAGCGCATGGCTTTTAGCAATCAAATTGAGTGCAAGGCTGAAACTAAAACGGGGAAAATTTCACACTTCCCCGTAACATTCGTCCTGATAACGCATGGTTTTCAGAGCAGTGTTTATTTATTATTTGGCATTGAATCGCTGACTAACTTTTCAAATTCTGCTTTGACTTCTGAAGTCAGTGTTGCTAATTTTTTGCCATCTTCAATCATTTGCTGACTGAGTTTGTTCATAGTTTCTAATTGCTTGGTGGTGCAGTTCACCATGCTTTGCATGTCTTTCACTTCGCTATTGGCAAACATTTGTGCTAAACCAATGTTGGCATAGTTGCGTGCTGCTTCTAATTGTAGGTTGGTTAAGTTAGCAAAATTTTTTGCAACTATACTGTTGAATTTAGTGTACGGTTCAAACACGTTTTTGTATTGAGCATTCATGTTTGAAAATAAGTCGCCGTATAGCATGGGTGTCACTCCAGTAAATAAACTTGTAGATTAAATGAGGTGTTACACGCTTAGTGCATGTATAAGCCGCCGTTGATTGATAAGGTTTCGCCTGTTACGTATGCAGCATGATCACTCACTAAATACATAACTGCTGCCGCAATTTCGGTAGGGGCGGCAAGACGTTGCAGAGGAATTTGTGCTTCAATGCTTTTAATTACTTCTTCGCGCATGGCTGTGACCATCGGGGTTGCGGTATAACCTGGTGCAACGACGTTCACGCAGATATTTGAACGTGCGCCTTCTTGCGCCAAAGCTTTGCTAAAGCCGATGATGCCTGCCTTAGTTGCAGAGTAGTTGGCTTGACCAAATTGACCTTTTAAACCGTTCACCGAACTAATGTTCACAATGCGACCAGACTTTTGTTCTAACATTTTGTTAAATACAGGCTGAGTCACGGTAAAAAGTGTTTTTAAGTTGGTTTCAATCACTTCAGACCACTGCGTATAGCTCATTTTTTTGAAAGTTGCATCGCGGGTAATACCAGCATTGTTGACCAACACATCTACACGACCTTCAGCATCAATTGCTTCTTGAATGGCTGCTGTAGCCGCTTCATGCTCATTTAAGTTGGTTAAAACAAAGCGCACATCACTTTCTGTAAAGCCTTCGTCTTTAAGCCATTGCTTTTCGCGATCTTCTTCTCTTGGTACAACCGTTGCAATAATTTTATAGCCTGCTGTAACCAGTTGACGGCAAATCTCACTGCCAATACCACCTAATGCACCCGTCACTAAAGCTACTTTTTGTTCAGACATATTCTTTTCCTAAGCAGAATAAGGTTATAAAAATTAAGGAGTTTTTCCTCTTTATTCTTGTTTAGAAATTAAGCGTTTTATATTTCAAAGAGGCTGCAGTTTGATGATGCTTTGAAGTCAAAAGTAAACAAATATTGGTAATAGATTATTTTCTTATCATGTGGATGCTTTTATAAATGGCTTAAATAGTCGTGAAGTCATTGATTCATCGTAGCGCGCAGCACAAACTTCTGAGAACTGGTGAAATGTGATTAATCCATGAATTTGAAGCGATGTGGCAGTTTAAAGACAGTGCGCGAGCATATTGTTTTTTCTTGAGATTTTGAGTGTGATTTTCAGCTAAATATTTGGATGACTGTAAAGCGCTAAATGCAAATGTGGGTGACCACAAATTTTTATCAATATGAATGGAAATAAAGTGAATTTAAGAAAATAAAAAGCGAAAAGAAAAATATAAGAAAGAAAAAGAGAATGGCTTAGACGATTGCATGCAGCAAAACTGCTACATGCAACAGATCGAAAAAAGAAAGTTAAATGCTGGTTGCCTTGCGCTGTGGGCGAGGGCTTAAACGACACAACAACTCATAGCCAATGGTACCATTGGCTGTGGCAACATCATCCACCAAACGGTGTTTGCCCCATAGTTCAACTTGTGTGCCTAATTCAACGTCTAAACCTGTGACATCAATGGCAATCATATCCATAGACACACGACCAAGCACAGGCGTTAATTTTGCACCAATCGCAACAAAATTTGGCTGAACAAATGTACGTGGATAACCATCGCCATAGCCAATTGAAACAATCGCAATTTGCATGGCTTGTTCTGCAGTAAAGGTTGAACCGTAGCCGACGTGTTCGCCTGCATCAATTTCATTTAGTGCGATCACTTCTGCGCTTAAAGTCATCACAGGCTTTAAGTCGAGTGTATGCACATTATGTGCGGCAAAAGGCGTTGCACCGTAAAGCATAATGCCTGGGCGTACATAATCAAAATGCAATTCGGGATAACGATAGATTGCAGCAGAGTTGCAGCAAGAAGCAAGAATAGGGCTGCAATTGTCTTTGACATGCAAAAATTGTGCGACTTGTTGATCATTCAAAGCATGGTCGCCATCGGCATTGGCAAAATGCATGGTCAACACACAGGTAAAACCTTCGGCTTTGAGCATGTGAATCACATCAATAATTTCAGGAATTTTAAAACCTAAACGATTCATGCCGCTGTTGAGTTTGACCCAGACTTTTAAGCCTTGTGCGATATAATCAGCTTTATGTTGTAGTAGCCAATCGAGCTGTGCTTGATGATGCACTACACATTCCAATTTGTGTGCCAACACACTTTGCATTTCATCGGCAGAAAAAACACCTTCAATCAGGGTGATGGGCTGCGTATATCCCAATTCACGAATTTCTAAGGCTTCTTCAACGCAAGCGACACCAAAGGCATCGCTGTCTTTTAAAGCTGCTAAGCAGTCTTTTACACCATGTCCGTAAGCATTGGCCTTGACCATGCTAACAATTTTTGCTGTTGGGGCAAGTTGTTTGACACGGTTTAAATTATATTGCAGTGCCTGACTGTCAATATAAACTGTTGCTTGGCGCACCCTAAATACTCCTTGGGAATGACAATTGGTAATTTGTGTTAGATACACTGTGGAGTGATAAATAAATACTAAAAATAGTTCTATTTAAAAATATTCACTATTGTAGACCTATCAACCTCAAATAGACATGAACATTTAAGTTTTTGATCATAAATTAATTTAAGATCGAAAAATCTATTAGGTTATTGATTGCAAATAATTTGTAAAAGTTTCAGACTTTATTTTTCATATAAAACTATACGTTCTAAAAGCTATTATGGTGTTAGATGCTCTCACTCAGGAAATTCTAAACTGTACGAGTTATGGCAAGATTCAGATGATTGTGGAGAGTGGGTTCGTAATTTAAATGAACTCAAAGAGAGATTAAACAATGCATTTTAAACTTGGATATGTTGAATAAATAATGAAAATATTTTGTTATCTGGGATGGAGTACTTTATTTTTTTGTCAGTCAGTTATGGCTTGTATGCCACATTCACCCAATGACGTTTTTATTGCCCGTTACCAAGGTTCACTGGCAGTACAGGAGAGTTCAGACTTCATTTTTGAACTCAGTTCAGGTCAATTTATTTTTCGCTCAATACTAGATGAGGTTAAATATAAAAAGCCTACTCAATGGTACAGTGGATTTTCAGGTAAAAGTACAGCTAAAAACCAATTAATTATTGGTTTAGCTTATGCACCAGATGGTGCTAAACCCCAGCAATATCAAGTAGTTTCATTTGCAACATTAAACTGTAAGAATGACCAGCTTGTTTTATCTAAACCGATTGTCCCATTTTTAGCTTGGAATAAGCAGACCTCAAATTGTTCTACAGTCGATAGATCAGAGGTTGGGATTTTAGATGGTTTTATAGACTATGATCAGACACATTATTTGGCGCAACTGCAACAAAAGTATCCGACATGCAAGCAATTAAATAAAGCATTTCCATCACTTGAAATGGAAGAAAATAGTCAAGATTAGAATTTACTCTCAAGTTGGAAACTATGGTGGGCAAAGTTAATAAGTCAGATTAAAACATGGTTTTAATAAAAAAGAGCAATGCAAGCATTACTCTTCATCATCATACTGAGCATAATACTCAGGAGATAAGTTACTAAAACGCGTATATTGCCCTTCAAAAGCAAGACGTACCGTACCAATTGGGCCGTTACGCTGTTTACCAATAATAATTTCGGCAGTACCTGCTTCTTTAGATTCTTTATTGTAAACTTCGTCGCGGTAAATAAACATGATTAAATCCGCATCCTGCTCAATTGCACCAGATTCACGCAAGTCAGACATCACAGGGCGTTTATTAGGTCGGTTCTCTAATGAGCGGTTGAGCTGTGACAAAGCAATCACAGGGCAGTTCATCTCTTTGGCCAAGGCTTTTAAGCTACGTGAAATTTCTGAGATTTCGCCGACACGGTTATCGCCCATGCCTGGGACTTTCATTAACTGCAAATAATCGACCATGATACAGCCAATTTTACCGCCATGTTGTTTGGCAATGCGTCGCGCACGTGCACGTACTTCCGTAGGCGGCAGGGCAGATGAGTCATCAATATACAAATGCTTTTCTTGCAGTTGTAAAATCGTGCCTGTGACTTTTGACCATTCATCGCCACTGAGTTTACCTGAACGTAAATTCCCTTGATGCACTTTGCCGTATGCAGAAATTAAACGCATTGCGATTGAGTCTGCAGGCATTTCCATAGAGTAGACAAGGGCAGGCAAATCATTGTTAAACAAAACACTTTCGACCAAGTTCATGGCAAAGGTGGTTTTACCCATAGATGGACGCGCAGCGACAATAATCAAGTCACCCGCTTGCATGCCCGAAGTTTTATTATCTAACTCCACAAAGCCTGTGGTTAAGCCTGTGATGTTACCTTCCATTTTAGAAAGTTCATCAAGTTTGTCGAATACATCGGCAACCACACTCGAAATGGCTTTTGGGCCTTGTGCTTTGGCATTGTTATTATGTTGTTCGGCAATTTGGAAAATATTGGTTTCAGCCAAATCTAAAATTTCACTGACACTACGCCCTTTGGTGTCATAGGCATTTTGTAAAATTTCAGAACTGACTTTAATCATGTTTCTGAGGGTCGAGAATTCTTTAATTTTCGTGGCATAGGTTTCTAGGTTATAAAAACTAGAAGGCGAGTCTGCCATGAGCTGCATTAAGTATTCTTCCCCGCCTGCAGCTTCAAGTAAATTTTGTTTAATCAGCCAGTCATTCACCAATACGGCATCATAAGGTGAGTTTTCTTTAGACAAAGAATCAATGGCGCGGAAAATATATTTGTGGCGTGTCGCGTAAAAATCAGATTCTTGTAGCACATCACCCACTTGTTCAAAAGATTCGGCCACAGTCATTAACGCAGCCAAAACAGCTTGTTCGATGGCTAAGTTATGCGGTGGGGTACGAAACTCTTTAAGCGGGCTGTTCTCATTTGGTTTTAGATCAGACTTTGCAGTATGTTGCTTTGCGCTAGCAGTCGCCTGTGACATATAAATCCCTGATTTTTAAAACAGTAAATGCTGAATAATGCACGGGGATAGAATTTGAAACTCATATTCTTTCCACTTCCCGATGATACGCCCTCTAGAAAAAAAAGCGAGTAGATTTTGGCGAAGGATAAGTCAAAGCGTGCAGGACGATTTAGGAAAATTGTACTAATCGTATATTCTAAAGACAAAAAAAGAGCATGCGATTAGGCATGCTCTTTTCTTTTGCAGCAAATTACTCAGATACGATAGTAACGAGAACTTCAGCAACAACATCATGGTGCAATTGGATTGCGATGTTGAATTCACCAGTGTGACGAAGCGCACCGTTTGGTAAACGAACTTCTGCACGGTCAACTTCAAGACCAGCATTCGTTAACGCGTCAGCGATGTCACGAGTACCGATAGAACCGAAAAGTTTACCTTCATCACCAGCTTTAGCAGTGATTACGATGTTAACTTCGTTCAATTGGTCAGCACGTGCTTGAGCAGCAGCTAAAATTTCAGCTTCTTGCTTCTCAAGTTCAGCACGACGAGCTTCAAATGCAGCAGTGTTTGCTTCAGTTGCAGCAACTGCTTTACCTTGAGGGATCAAGTAGTTACGGCCGTAACCAGCTTTAACTGAAACTTTATCGCCTAATTTACCAAGGTTCTTAATGCGTTGTAATAAGATAATATCCACAGCTCAACCTCACTTATGATTGTCAGTGTAAGGGATCAACGCTAAGTAGCGAGCTTGTTTAATAGCAAGCGCTAATTGACGTTGGTAACGAGCTTTAGTACCTGTAATACGGCTAGGAACAATCTTGCCATTTTCAGTGATGTACTGTTTTAGTGTATCGATATCTTTGTAGTCGATGTACGTAACGTTCTCAGCTGTAAAGCGGCAGAACTTGCGACGACGGTAAAAACGTGCCATTGATGTTCTCCTTAAGCTTCAGCAGAGTCTTGGTTAGCGTGTTGTGCTTCTTCACGTTGAGCTTTACGCGCACGTTTTTCTTCAGCACTCTTAGCCAATAATGACTCTTCAGTGATAGCGTTTTCACGACGGATGATCAAGCTACGAAGGATCGCGTCGTTATAACGGAACAATTCTTCTAACTCGTCAAGCGTAGTTTGACCACATTCAACGTTCATAAGAATGTAGTGCGCTTTGTGAATTTTGTTAATTGGGTAAGCCAATTGACGACGGCCCCAATCTTCTAAACGGTGAATTTGACCTTCAGCTTCTTTGATGTGAGTTAGGTAACGTTCTACCATACCCACAACTTGATCGCTTTGGTCTGGGTGTACCAAAAGTACGATTTCGTAGTGACGCATTGTCAGCTCCTTACGGTTTATGCAGCCCCTGACTAAATTGAGCCAGAAGCAAGGAGTCACAACCGAAGTTGTGTCGCAAAATTGCGAAGCGTGAATTTTAGAGCTTTTACCAAGTAAATTCAAGGCTTGGTCTAAGAAAAGATCGGCTTGGGTAAAAAGGGAATGTAATATTTTGCATCTATGATTGGAATTTAAATTTTATGCTTTGTATTTGTATGTCACTAACTTTTAGAGTGTTTAATGCAAAAATTATTAAGGACGAATAATTCAAAGACAGATAAATTGTTATTATTTAAATATTGAAGTGTGGAGAGGGTAGGCACTCCATTAAAAGATAGAGCTAAACTCTATCTTTTAAAAAAGTATGATTTGCGTGCTTGGTGCGGTTGCTGTAAAGCTAAAACATAAACTCACAACAGTAATTAAAATAACCGAAAATAGGAAAAAGCGTTTTGCCCATAATTGATCATTTTCTGCTTTGAAGCCAATGACGCCAATATAGAACCAATAAATACAAAGTGCATTCAAAATAACCAGATATAGCCAGTTTGCATAACCAAATACAAACAGTCCATTCATGGCAACGGTAAATAACACCACATAAATTAGTGATTCAATTTTCGTTCGTAAAATTGAACGAGCAACTGGCAAAATTGGAATCCCCGCATTTTTGTAATCATCAAAACGGTAAATTGCAATCGCCCAAGAGTGGGGCATTTGCCAAAGTGCATAACCTAAAAAGATAAGTAGTGCAGCTAAGTCAAATTGATTTGCAACAGCGGTATAACCAATGACAGGTGGGCTTGCGCCTGAAATACTGCCAATAATGGTTTGATGAATTGTTGTGCGTTTGGTCCATAGACTGTAAAAGCCGACATAAACCACGAAACCAATCAGTGCAAAAAGAAAAGCGTATGCGTTAACTCCAAACCATAAAATGCTAAAACCAATTATGCCCAATACCACTGAATAAATCAGCGCAATAGGAACAGAAACAGTTTTTTTCACTAAAGCACGGTTTTGTGTGCGTTGCATTTTTTGGTCGATGTCTTGGTCAATAATATTGTTGACCACACATCCTGAGGCGACAACAAGCGTTGTACCAAGCAGAGTAAGCAGTAGGAGAAGGAAATCTACAGAACCTTGGGCAGCTACAAAGTAGCCACCCAAAGTGGTAATAAAATTACCAAAGAGAATTCCTGGCTTTGTCAGGAATAAATACTTTTTCAGCATGACAACCAGTTTAGATCATCATGTTGTAGTGTAGGTAGTTCATGATCCATACAGAACCAACCAAAAGGATGGCAATGGTCAGAATGGTATACACGAATGCAATCACGTTCCAACGTTGCTCTGAAGAAGAATTCATATGCAAGAAATAAATTAATTGAATAAGAATCTGAGCAACTGCTGTAATCGAAATAACAGTAATCAAAATACCACGGCCAAAACCACCTGCCATAACCATACCAAAAGGAATAATGGTAAGGATAACAGAAAGGATAAAGCCAATCGTATATTGCTTAGTGTTACCGTGTGATGCACCAGCAGAGTTGTGATCGTGACTCATTAGAGAACTCCCATCAAGTAAACTACGCTGAATACACAGATCCAAACGATGTCAAGGAAGTGCCAGAACAAGCTTAGGCAAGCTAAACGACGCATGTTCGGAATAGTCAAACCATATTTCTTGATTTGAACCATTAACACGATCATCCAAACTAAACCTGAAGTTACGTGAATACCGTGCGTACCAACCAAAGTAAAGAACGCAGATAAGAACGCACTCGCACTTGGACCATGTCCAGCGTGAACTAAATGGTTGAACTCATAAAGTTCCATACCAATAAAGATCGCACCGAAAACCCAAGTCACGCCTAACCAAGTTAGAACTTTAGCAACATCTTTCTTGTAAGCAGCTAAAACGGCAAAACCGAAAGTTACAGAAGAAATCAACAGGGCAAAAGTTTCTGTTAAAACGAAGCCTAATGACTCGCCAAACAAATCTTTAGCTGTTGGAGTGCCTACTGGAACGTGGCTACTTAATACAGCGAACGCGATGAAAAGTGTACCAAAAATTACAAGGTCACTCATCAAGTAGGTCCAGAAACCAAAGACGGTGATGTCTGTATCATCGTGGTGATGATCATCATGTCCGTGGTTGTCGTGATGAAGTACTTCAGCCATGTCTTAGTCCTTCTTCAAGTGTTTTTCAAGGATCGCATAGCGTTCGTTTTCAATACGCTCAACTTCAGCAGCAGGAACATAGTAGTCCACTTTCTTCGTGAAAGAACTCACGATGAAGCTGATGATTGCCGCAATGAACGTAACGATTGCTAGCCACCAAATATGCCAGATTAATGCGAAGCCCATAGTTGTAATAAACATTGCAATTATGAAGCCAGCTGCACGGTTAGTTGGCATATGGACATCTTCATACTTAGTTGGACGAGCGTATGCAACACCATTTTCTTTGTCAGTCCAGAAAGTATCAATACCATTGATCTTTGGAAGGTGAGCAAAGTTATAGAACGGTGCTGGAGAAGAAGTAGCCCACTCAAGCGTACGGCCATCCCATGGATCTCCAGTAAGGTCTAAGCGTTGGTTGCGTTGTAGGAAGCCAACCACAATCTGCATAACGAAGCAGAATAGACCAATAGCAATTAACACAGAACCGAAGAACGCAATTGCCAAGTATGGATCCCATTCTGGGTTGTCATATGTATTCAAACGACGAGTCATACCCATGAAACCAAGGATATAAAGTGGCATGAATGCAAAGTAGAAACCGAAGAACCAGAACCAGAATGCTGCTTTACCCCAAGTCTCATTCAGTCTCCAACCAAACATTTTTGGCCAGTAGTAAATGATACCTGCGAACATCGCGAATACTACACCACCAATAATTACGTTATGGAAGTGAGCAATTAGGAATAAAGAGTTGTGTACAAGGAAGTCCGCTGGTGGAACTGCCATTAATACACCTGTTAAACCACCGATACCAAAAGTCACAAGGAAGCCAAGTGTCCAAAGCATTGGGGTAGTGTAGGTAATACGACCCTTGTACATGGTGAATAACCAAGAGAAGATTTTCACACCAGTAGGAATCGCAATAATCATGGTCATGATACCGAAGAACGCGTTAACGTTGGCACCTGCACCCATGGTAAAGAAGTGGTGAACCCATACAACAAGTGATAACACACCAATTGCAACAGTTGCGTACACCATTGATTTGTAACCGAACAATGTTTTGCGAGCAAAAGTCGCAGTTACTTCTGAGTAAATACCAAATGCTGGTAATACTAAGATATAAACTTCTGGGTGACCCCATGTCCAAATCAAGTTTACATACAACATTGGGCTACCACCCATGTCGTTCGTAAAGAAGTGGAAACCGAAGTAACGGTCAAGCGTTAACATTGCAATTGTCGCAGTTAAAACTGGGAATGTTGCAATGATAAGTACCGCAGTAACTAATGTTGTCCAAGTGAAAACAGGCATGTCCATAAGTTTCATGCCAGGCGCACGCATTTTGATGATGGTAACGAAGAAGTTAACACCAGTAAGAAGCGTACCTAGACCAGAAACCTGAAGTGCCCAAATATAGTAGTCAACACCAACACCTGGAGAATATTCGATACCAGATAGAGGAGGATAAGCCATCCAACCTGTAGCAGCGAATTCACCTAATGCAAGTGAAACCATCATTAAACCTGCAGCACCAGCGAATAACCAGAAGCTTAAAGAGTTTAATAACGGGAAGGCTACGTCACGAGCACCAATCTGTAATGGTACAGAGATGTTCATTAAGCCAACAACAAGACCCATTGCCACGAAGAAGATCATGATCACACCGTGTGCGGTGAAAATCTGGTCATAGTGTTCTGGGTGTAAATAGCCTTCACCACCACCTTTCGCAAGGAACTGTTGAAGACGCATCATGATCGCATCTGCGAAGCCACGAAGTAACATGACTACAGATACAAAGATATACATGATACCAATTTTTTTATGGTCTACAGATGTGAACCATTCGTTCCACAAGTAGCCCCATTTTTTGAAGTAGGTAATACCAGCAATCGCTGCAAGACCACCTAAGATCATCGCTGCAACAGTTACCAATACGATTGGATCGTAAGGAATTGCATCTGGACCTAACTTACCTAATAAGCTCATGTCTTATTCCCCTTGAGAAGCAGTCGCATGTTCAACTGCTACATGAGTTTCAGAAGCAGGCGCTTCACCAGCCACTACAGGAGCTGAATGGTCAGCACCATGGTAGTTACTCATATAGTTATTGATCACTGATTCAAACAAGCCTTGCTCAACAGAAGAGTAATAAGTCACAGGATGTGGCTGAGTCTTATATGGACCTTCTTTTAAAGCCGTTGCAGCAAGTTTTTTCTCTAATTCAGTTTTGGCGTTACGAACCATTGCATCAATTTGTTTCTGTGAACGGTTACCGTCACGTAAAGAAGCAAATTCAGCTTGATCTAAAACTGTTTTTTGAACAGCTTGAGGATTGATAGTCGTACCTTGACCTGCTTTAACAGCTGTTACCCATTGCTCAAAATCAGCTTGAGTTACAGAGTGAGCTTTAAAGCGCATTTGCGAGAAACCATAACCTGAGTAGTTAGATGAGAAACCACGGAATTCGCCCGTGTTGTCTGCTAAAACGTTCAAGTGAGTTTGCATACCCGCCATTGCATAAATCTGACCAGATAATGCAGGGATAAAGAACGAGTTCATTGTGAAGTTAGATGTTAAACGTAAGCTTACAGGCGTTTGCTCTGGGAAGCGTAATTCGTTAACAGTAGCAATGTTCTGTTCTGGGTAGATGAAGATCCATTTAAATTGTTCAGCAATAACTTGAACAGTTAAAGGAGCTTTTTCGGATTCTAGCGGACGGTAAGGGTCGTACTTGTGGGAACCCCACCAAGTTAACCAAGCTAAAATACAAATAATAATAACAGGTATACCCCATACTACAATTTCAATTGCAGTAGAGTGTGACCATGTTGGTTGATAGTCTGCGTCTTTATTCGATGCGCGATATTTCCAACCGAACCACAATGCCATAATTGCAGATGGAATAACCACCAATAGCATTAGGTAAATCGCAGTCATCATCAGGTTACTTTGACCTGCTGCAACTGGACCTTTTGAGTTCAGAAGTACTAAATCACCGCCACACCCAGTTAAGAGTGCAGCCATCGTAGATAAAGACAATACAGCTAAAATCGTTTGTCTCATTTTACAACCTCGGTGAAGAGTCCCATTCCCTAATTTAATATGGGATAGCGATTAAAGTGTCGCATGATTAAAAAGACATCAAAAAAGATGAAAAAGTCTTCTTAATCATCGGACACCGCTACGTTGTAGGGCATTATGCCTGATATCGACAAACTAAGCTACACATAAAGCGGCTTTAAGTGGAGGGAATAAAAACCAATTTTTATACTCGGAATTATTTGTGTTAATTTTAATTTATTTATATTTATCAATATTATAAGAAAAAAGGGATGATCAATCATCCCTGAATAAATAAAATCAAATTATTGCTTTACGACTTTGGTTTTGGCGAGTTTATCGTGCAAAGCCTGTCGTTTTGCACCAAATGCAAAGCCATAATCTAAAATTGTGATGAAGGGCATAAACATCATATTCAAAATAATGAAAATGATAGAGCGAATAGTAAACACACGCATTAGGCTGACTTTTTCATCGGTTTCAGCATCGACAATCTTAATTTTAGTCAGACGTTTGCCAATACTTTGTCCAGTTTTAGCCAGCAGGAAGGCTTGTATGCCCAGCATAATCAATAAATAAATTGCCACCGCTTGCCAAGCTTGCATTGGAATGAGCTGAAAGAGTTCAGTTTGCAATTGCATGGCTTGATCAGACGTTGTCGCTGCCTGCATTTTTTGTTGTAAACCAGACAATTGTTCAAACTGGTCCGCATTTAAGAAAAAAGAGGGAAGTGCTGCTGCAGGCAACCATAACAACATGTCTATAATTTTGGCTAAAGCACGTTGGTTAATGCTCGCCAATTCATTTTTTGTTGCCTGTGTTCTTGAATTTGATGATGCTGAGCTTGGTCGTGATGTGTTTGTAGCCGTGTAATCTGTATTTTGAAAAGGTGAATGTTCAGGGGCAGGTGGTGTGCTGACGTAGCCTTGTGGTTCATATACAAGTTTACCTTGGGTGAGTTCACCTAAAGCTTTCCATTCGCTCATGCCTTGGTGCCAAGCCAAATCTGTCAGCAACACTTGTTGGCTGGCGAGCATTTGGTTGAGCTGCTCTAAGGTGTATGGCCCAGCTTGTTGATTATTTCGTGCCAAGTAAATTTGCATAAATATAAAATCTCAAAAAATGAATTTGAAAAAAAACCCACGCAGGTGCATGGGTTTTCTTTTAACACGTTTTACTACGCTTGTTGAGCTTTTTCTTCAGAAAGGAAGAACCAAGTGTCTAAAACTGAGTCTGGGTTTAAAGATACAGATTCAATACCTTGTTCCATTAACCAACGTGCAAGGTCAGGGTGATCTGAAGGGCCTTGACCACAGATACCGACATATTTACCTGCTTTACGGCATGCGTGAATTGCCATAGAAAGTAATGCTTTCACTGCAGGGTCACGTTCATCGAACAGGTGAGAAACAATGCCTGAGTCACGGTCTAAACCAAGTGTTAACTGAGTTAAGTCATTTGAGCCGATAGAGAAACCATCGAAGTGCTCAAGGAATTGTTCAGCCAACAATGCGTTGGTTGGTAATTCACACATCATGATCACTTTCAGACCATTTTCACCACGTTTTAAACCATTCAGCGCAAGCAATTCGATCACACGTTTTGCTTCAGCAACGGTACGTACAAATGGAATCATAATTTGTACGTTGGTTAAGCCCATTTCGTCACGTACTTTTTTCAAGGCACGACATTCAAGCTCGAAGCAGTCACGGAAATTGTCAGACACATAACGACTTGCACCACGGAAGCCCAACATTGGGTTTTCTTCTTCTGGCTCATATAACTTACCACCAATTAAGTTTGCGTATTCGTTTGATTTGAAGTCAGACATACGCACAATCACTGGTTTGTCAGCGAATGCAGCAGCAAGGGTAGAAATACCTTCAACCAATTTTTCTACATAGAATTCGATTGGCGATGAATAGCCCGCAGTACGCGCCATAACTGCTGCACGTGTTTCACGTGGTAAGCTGTCAATATTAAGCAATGCTTTAGGATGCACACCAATCATACGGTTGATGATGAATTCTAAACGTGCAAGACCAATCCCTTCGTTTGGAATTTGAGCAAAGTCAAATGCGCGGTCTGGGTTACCAACGTTCATCATGATTTTGAACGGAAGTTTAGGCATAGATTCGATTGAGTTCTTTTGAACTTCAAAATCTAAAGCACCTTCATAAATGAAACCTGTGTCGCCTTCGGCGCAAGAAACTGTAACTTCCTGACCATCAGTCAAAACTTCAGTTGCATTACCACAACCTACAATTGCAGGTACGCCTAATTCACGGGCAATAATTGCAGCGTGACAAGTACGACCACCGCGGTTAGTGACAATTGCAGCAGCACGTTTCATCACTGGTTCCCAGTCTGGATCAGTCATGTCTGAAACAAGAACGTCACCTTCCTGAACTTTGTCCATTTCTTTAATAGACGTTACAACGCGGACTCTACCAGAACCGATACGCTGACCAATTGAACGACCTTCACAAATGACCGTACCTTTTTGTTTCAATAGGTAGCGTTCCATAGTACCGACGTTTTCACGGCTTTTTACAGTTTCAGGACGTGCTTGAACGATGTAGATTTGACCGTCATCACCATCTTTTGCCCATTCAATATCCATAGGCGCTTGATAATGTTCTTCAATAATTAACGCTTGTTTCGCTAATTCTTGTAGTTCGTGATCATTTAAAGAGAACTGTTGGCGATCTTGTTTTTCAACATCGACCACAACTACAGATTTACCAGCCGCGCCTTCTTCACCATAAATCATTTTTTGGTGTTTAGAGCCAAGGTTACGACGTAAAACTGAGTGTTTGCCTGCTTTTAATAAAGGCTTAGAAATATAGAATTCATCTGGGTTAACTGCACCCTGAACCACCATTTCACCCAAACCATAAGAAGCAGTAATGAATACAGCATCACGGAAACCAGATTCTGTATCTAGGGTAAACATTACACCAGCAGCGCCAGTTTCTGAACGTACCATACGTTGTACGCCTGCAGACAAAGCAACGACATCGTGGTCAAAGTTTTGGTGTACACGGTAAGAAATCGCGCGGTCGTTGTACAAAGATGCAAAAACTTCTTTAATGGCAATTAATACGTTGTCAATGCCACGGATGTTTAGGAATGTTTCTTGCTGACCTGCGAAAGATGCGTCTGGTAGATCTTCTGCAGTTGCAGATGAACGAACGGCAACCGCGATGTTTGGGTTGCCGTTAGAGAGTGCTTCAAAAGCAACTCGGATTTCTTGTTCTAGTGATGCAGTAAGCGGAGTGTCGACAATCCATTGACGAATTTTTGCACCAGTTTCAGCAAGCGCATTCACGTCATCTACATTGAGTGTTTTTAGCTCTGCTTGAATTTTAGCGTTTAGGCCACTTTGCTCGAGAAATTCACGATAAGCAGCAGCTGTTGTTGCAAAGCCACCTGGTACCGATACACCAGCATTAGATAAGTGGCTGATCATTTCGCCCAAAGATGAGTTTTTCCCACCCACGAGCTCAACATCGTGTTTCCCTAATTTTTCCAGACCAATTACGCGCGCTTCCAAAGTTGTTACTCCACTTTTGCAGTATTAATCACTATCTTGTCATGAAATTATAATAAATCTACTTAGCAATTTGGTTTTACTAAGCGACAGTCATGTAAGATCGGTTTACTATAAAGATTATATAGCACTAAGACAAATGTTTAAGGAGAATTTTAATGTCAGATGGTAAACAAATTAAGCGGAGTGTTTTTTTTATTTCCGATGGAACTGCAATTACGGCTGAAACCCTTGGACATTCACTCTTAGCGCAATTTCCAAATGTGGACTTTGATATTCATATTCATCCTTATATTACGTCTGAAGAAGCGGCTATGAATGTGGTGGCAGAGATTAATGCCCGAGCACAAATTGATGGTCAATTACCTTTGGTGTTTGATACCTTGGTTGACCAATATGTGCGTGACATTATCAACACTGCCAAAGCAATTAATTTAGATGTATTTGAAGGCTTAATTAGTAAGCTTTCTGAAGAGTTAGGAACACCACCAACCACTTTGGTCGGGCAGACGCATGCCGTAACAGATTCTGAATCTTACAAGGCACGTATTGATGCGGTGCATTTTGCCTTAGATAACGATGATGGCGCACGTACACGCCATTACGACAAGGCCGATCTGATTCTGATTGGGGTGTCGCGTTCGGGTAAAACGCCAACTTCCATCTACCTTTCTTTACAGTTCGGGATTCGTGTGGCGAACTATCCATTGACTGAAGAAGACCTCGATGACAACCGTTTGCCAGCCGTATTAAAGCCGCATAAACATAAGTTATTTGGCTTGATGATTGATGCTGAACGCCTTGTGGCAATTCGTACTGAACGTAAAGCCAATAGCCGTTATGCAAGTTTTAATCAATGCCAAATGGAATTGCGTGCGATTGAAGGTATTTATATTTCAGAAGGGATTAAATATTTAAATGTTTCAGAAATGTCGATTGAAGAAATTTCAACACGTGTTTTACAAATGACAGGTTTAAAACGTCGTATTGGTTAATGAAACTATATGTATTAAAAGAGCCAAAATTTTATTTTGGCTCTTTTTTATTGGATTTAAATAGAATAAAAATCAAGCTACTATTTATTTAAATGATAATGCTTTTAGTGTGACTTAAAATGTAGTGATAATGGTATCAATTGGATGTTCTTGTCCATCAATACTATGCACGCTATGTGCACAGACTTTGACAATTGGCCAAGTAATCAAATGGCAATTTTCGCGTTGTAAAGCTGAATAATAATGATCAGATTTAAAATAGCGTTGATGTGTATCTGCAATGTTTGGTGTGAGTTGACGTTTAAGCCACGTGTCTTTGACTTGAGCATCTAAAAAGCGTAAAGCCAAAATATTTTTGACGCGGTTATTAAACAAACGTCGATTTTTAAACACCAAAGGATGGCTAATTAGGCGATGGATGCCACGTTCTGTACTTGGTAGGACAAAATGCGGTGCAATTTGAAAGACTTGAACAGATCTTGCTTGCTGACAAATTCTATCGAGTTGTGCCACGCTGTCCTGATTTGCACCAATAACTGCAACGCGTAAACCTGTGAAGTCATGCTGTTTGATTTCAGTTGCAGGAATGCATTCGCCTTGGAATTCTTGAAAATCTGCCAAGCAGTTTTGAAAAGCGTGTCTATGTACGTCGTGTTTAGGACTGACCATGCTGAATCTCTTGATATATTCATTTTATAAATTAGAACATTTACTCTATTTTGTTGGGGCGGTACTGTTTGGTAAAGTCTTTTGTGCAGGCGAGCCAGTCATTCCTAAAGATTGAAAATTAATTCAACTGAGATTACTGAGATTTAAGCGAAAGAGAACAAGAAAACGGATTTAAGTTATTTATTTTAAATGTTTTTAATTGATGAAACCTTGTAGCTCAATAGAACTACAAGGTCGGAGCTAATTAAGTATCTAACCTGAGTTCGATGAAATCCATTTAGCCTTTTAGCATATTTTGGAAAGTTGGCTTATTGGGATTCAAACAATAAGCCACTACAGCAGCCATGATATTCACCATGAAGTTATTTACCGAACGATGA
>NZ_JACASN010000019.1:0-59720 GCF_013390985.1 Acinetobacter sp. Swhac1
GCCAGTTGGACAACACTAAGAACCATGCTCAAGTATAAATGCGAGAACGCAGGGGTATGTTATGAAGAAGTCAATGAAGCCTATACCACCCAAATTTGTTCGTGCTGTGGCTCACGCTCCAGTAGTCTGAAAGGTAGAGCAGGACTTGGAATAAGAGAATGGCAGTGTGTGGAGTGCGGTACGCTCCATGATCGGGATGTAAATTCCGCACTGAATATTCTTGCGCTCGGGCATGAGCGTCTAGCAGTAGGAATCTCCGTCCTTTAGGTCGGGGAGGATGTCAACACAAAGTTGCACTATAAGACATGCTAAATTTGTGATTTTATAATCAAAAGAACAGAGGTAAATAATAAAGCGTATGAATTATCAAGATTTTTTAGATTTTTGGTTTTCTCCTGCTGCAGAACCGAACTGGTTTGTCAAAAGCGCAGAATTTGATGCCCTGCTCGCAGAAAAATTTACCGATGTACTGCAACAAGCGGCACAAGGAGAATTATGGACATGGCGCGAAACACCTGCAGGTCGTTTGGCTGAAATCATTGTTTTAGATCAATTATCACGTAATTTATACCGTAATGACCCGCGTGCCTTTGCCCAAGATGGAATGGCCTTGGTGTTGGCACAAGAAATGATTCACTTAAAATTGGATCAGGACTTAAACCCAACCGAACGTCGTTTTCTATATATGCCGTTTATGCACAGTGAATCCAAACGTATTCACGAAGTCGCATTAACGTTGTTTGAAAGTTTGAATGACCCCACCGTGTTGGGCTATGAACTGAAACATAAAGTCATTATTGACCGTTTTGGACGTTATCCACATCGGAATCAGGTGTTGGGACGTCCTTCGAGTGCAGAAGAACTTGAGTTTTTAACCCAACCCAATAGCAGTTTTTAACTGGCAAGTTTGTCTTGGCTGGTTGATGTGTACAGGAGCTTTCACATGAAATATTCCCTACTCGGTCTTGCCCTTGCCAGCAGTTTGCTGTTTACAGGCTGTGCCACGACACCCTCTAAACCACTCAGCTTTGAACAGTTGGGGCAATTCAGCACCACACCACTGAATGTGCAGACCTATCGAATTAGTTTTTTAGCGGGTCATAACATGAGTTTTGGCACTGCAGAAGAAATTACTTTGGTGAAAGCAGCACAAACCACACTGCAACACGGTTTTCGCTTGTTTAAAGTTTTAGATGATCCGAGTAACCGTAGCCAGAAACCACCTAGACAGGCCGTGGTCTATCCTGCACCAAGTTATTATCCTTATTATCCGTATGGCTATTATCATCGTCGTGCACCCTTCTGGCCTGACCCATTCTATGAAATGCCGCAAGTGGTCACCCTCGACCCAACTCAAGTGTCTTACACCATTCAGTGTTTTAAAGATCAAAAATATGCACCTGAAGATGCCTTTGATGCGAGCCTGATTTTACAATCACTGGGGGCAAAATATGGTTTAAGTCCAACAGGACAACCATTACCCCCACCAACCTCTGCCCCTACCGCGCCCTAATGAGATAAGGATGCCTGCATGAATACAGCGTCTGACCACACTTTAGCGAGCAGCTCGCAGCGTACTTCTCCGAGTCTGCAACGCAGTAAACGCTTTGCCACCATTGCTTTAGTGATTGCCGTGGTGGCATGGCTGGCATTAATGCTGACTGCAAAATTACTGCCTGAATACACGTGGTTAATTCACATACTCATGCTGTCTGCCGAAGCAGGTGTGGTCGGTGGTTTGGCAGACTGGTATGCGATTACGGTACTGTTTCGCAATCCTTTTGGCAAAATGCCAATTCCTAAATTCTTACGTGATCACACCGAAATTATTCCACGCAACAAAGACCGTATTGCCGAGTCGATGGGGCGTTTTGTGCAGGAAAACTTTTTATCGCCACAAGTGGTACAAAAAAGCCTGCACAGCACTGACTTATCTTTAGCCGTGGGCAAATGGCTGGCGAATCAGCAAAATAATGCGCAAGTGACCCAAGTCATTCAGCAGACTGTACCGAAAATTTTTGAATTTGTCGGGCAAGAACAAATTGGGCGCTTTATTCAAAGCAACAGTGTGCAATGGGTTCGCAACACGCAGGTCAACTACTTGGCCAGTGAAATGCTGCGTGCGGTTTTGGAAAATGACTTTCATCAGGATGTGCTGCAACGCGGTTTAGACCTTGCCCATGACTGGATGCTGAAACATCCTGAAAAAAGCCGTGAATTGACCCGTCAATTGTTTAAAGAGCTTGGCGTGTGGAAACTGGCCAAAGGTGCGAGCTGGATTGGAATTGATGTGCAGCAACGCACCATAGATTCTTTACTGCAACGGGTCGAATCTATGTTGGCAGACCCTGAACACCCTTGGCGACAAAAAATTGAAGAGGCTGGGCAACAACTGATGTTACAACTGGCAGATAACAACAGCAGTGCCAGTCTACGTCTAAATGACACTAAAAATGCCCTATTAGACAGTCCACAAGTCTTGAATTTTATCAGTGGTGCAGTGGTGATTCTCTGCAATGCGATTAAGGAAGATTTACAAAAACCTGATTCGGGAATTGCACAAAACCTGCGTGTTGCTATTCAGCAAGTCGGTGAAAATATCATTGCCAATACCGCAGTACGTCAATTACTGAATGAAAAAATGAGTACGATTGCGGTGAACTTGTCAGATCAATATAGTGAAAAAGTGATTCGCTTTATTAGTGAGCGCATTCATGAATGGGACTCGCGCGAAATGATTGGCAAAATTGAAAACGAAGTCGGTGGTGATTTACACATGATTCGGGTCAATGGTGTAGTGGTAGGTGCATTTATTGGTCTGGGATTGGGGATTATTCGGGCATTGGTGGAGTTGATTTGAGATGAAATTTTTTTGATAAGTCGATCTTGAGGTGTTCAATCAAAAATAACGCCTCGAACGATCTATTCAAGCCACATCATCACCCTTTACCCCATTTGCATTCCCCCCTGAAAACGCTACGATGTAAAACAAGCTGCTGCCACAACCAGAACCCCACTATGCTCGATATTCACGCGAAACTGCCTGCTCAAGGTCTGAGTATTTTTAGTACCATGTCTAACTTGGCACAACAACTGAATGCCTTAAATTTATCGCAGGGTTTTCCCGACTTTCCCCCACCTGCAGCATTACTGGATGCTTTAAGCCAAGCCACACACGCAGGCTTCAATCAATATCCTTCGGGCGATGGTTACTTGCCACTACGCGAACAACTGGCACAGCAATTTTTACAGCGTGATCAGCTAATGCTTGACCCGATCAGTGAAATTACCATCACCCCAGGGGCAACACTGGCTATTTTTAGCATCATGCAAACCGTGCTGCAGGCAGGCGATGAAGTCATTATTTTTGATCCAAGTTATGACAGTTATGCACCCTGTGTAAAATTGTTGGGTGCAAAAGCCGTTCATATTCCGCTGCAGGCTCCACATTTTCAGGTGGACTGGAATAGGGTCAAAGATGCGATTCATGCCAAAACCCGCATGATCATCATCAACACACCACATAACCCCACAGGCACAGTATGGTCAGCGCAAGATTGGCAGTATTTAATTGATGTTATTCAGGAACATAATATTGTGGTGCTGTCCGATGAAGTCTATGAACATTTGGTGTTTGATACGCATCAACATCGCTCTGTGTTGTCTTTTCCTGAACTGAGGGAACGCAGTTTTGTCGTAGGTTCTTTTGGTAAAACTTTTCATGTCACAGGCTGGAAAACTGGTTACTGTGCAGCGGCACCTGCCTTAATGCAGCTCTTTCGCCAAGCCTATCAATTTATTAATTTCTGCGGGGTTAGCCCTGTGCAAGTGGCACTGGCAAATTATATGCAGCAACACCCTGAACATATTGCAGAATTGGCAAAGTTTTATCAGAACAAACGTGATTTGTTTAATCAAGGCATTGCCAATTCACGCTTTCAATTCAGCCCTGCACAAGGCACTTATTTTCAAAATTTAGATTACAGCAATATCCGTCCCGGCTTAAATGCTGTCGATATGTGCCATTTTCTAGCCGAGCAGCACGGCATTGTCGGTATTCCTGTGTCTGCATTTTATCAAACCCCACCCGATGATTTACGTTTAATCCGTTTCTGCTTTGCTAAAAAAACCGAAACCCTGTTGCGTGCAGGTGAAATTTTATCGGCAATTTAAGCGATGAAGCTCCACTGAAATGTCACTGAGTTACTGAAAAGCTAAGGCTTTTTATGACCAAATCATGCTAGGGTGAAATTTCAAACAACCGCATATTGAAGCGCAGGATTTGGCATGGCAAGACCTCAGGCACTGGTCGATCACCCTCAGCTTTGGAAAACCTTTTTGGTGTTTCTATTGCCACTGATTGCCACCAATATTTTGCAAAATCTTTCGGGCACCATTAACACGATTTTTGTCGGGCAAATGCTCGGTGTGGAAGCCATTGCTGCGGTGTCGGTATTTTTTCCCATTATTTTTTGCCTGATGGCCTTTGTGATTGGGCTTTCGGCAGGATCGACCGTGTTGGTCGGGCAAGCGTGGGGCGCACAAAATGTCGAAAAAGTGCGTTGTATTGTCGGTTCGACTTTATTTATGACCCTAATTGGCGGCAGTTTCATTGCCTGTTTGGGGGTGATTTTTGCCGAACAAATTTTAATATTATTAGGCACAGACCCTAAAGTGATGCATCTATCCCTGCCGTATGTGCAATGGATGTTGGCAGGCAGCCTACTGCTGTTTGTTTATATTATTTATACCTCTATTTTACGTGGAGTGGGCGATAGCCTTACGCCACTCATTGCCCTGAGTTTGACTAGTTTAATGGGATTGGTGATTACCCCCATCCTGATTGCAGGTTATTTTGGCTTTCCTCGCTTGGGCATTATTGCCCCTGCAATTGCCACCATTCTGGGCTATCTGGCTGTTTTAATTTTTTTGGTGATTTACCTGAATAAAAAGAATCATCCCTTAAAAATGGATGTGCATCTACTACGTCAAATTCGGCATCAACCCAATTTAAGCAAGGTGATTTTACGCTTAGGGATTCCCACAGGCTTACAAATGGTCACTACCTCTATGGCAGGTTTGGTGATTGTCGGTTTGGTCAATCGGCATGGTGCTGAGGCCACTGCCGCCTATGGCGCAGTTAATCAGGTGTTGAACTATATTCAATTTCCTGCGCTATCTATTGCAATTGCCGCTTCAATTTTTGCTGCACAAGCCATTGGTGCAGGCAAAGCCGAATTACTGGCTAAAGTGACCCGTACAGCCTTAGGCATGAATTTGCTGATTACAGGTATTTTAGTCACCTTGGGTTATTTATTTTCTAAATATCTGATGGCGTTGTTTATTACCGATCCTGCGGTGGTGGTACTGGGTCAGCAGCTCTTATTTATTGTGTTATGGGCCATTTTATTTTTTGGTGCCAGTGCAATTTTTGCCTCCATTATGCGCGCCAGTGGCACGGTCAATGTTCCAATGATCATCAATATTTTAGCGATTGTTTTAATTGAAGTACCGTGTGCTTATTTCTTCAGTCAGTGGTGGGGTTTGCAAGGAATTTGGTATGCCTATGCCTTGGCATTTGTGAGTCTGTGCATCGGTCAGGGTGCGTATTATCAATTTGTCTGGAAGAAAAAAACCATTCAGGTTTTGGTCTGAATGGTCTGTTATATTTGTAAGTTAGATTAACCGCGTTTCTTGCCCAACTTAGTCGCCCATGCGGTAACTTTCTGATAACCCGTTGGAACAATACGCTGGATTAAATCCAAAGTTTTGGCATCATTACCAATCAATAAACGGCGCTTGTCTTTTTGTACCGCTTCTAAAATTTGGCGCGCCGCTTCTTCAGGCGGGCAACGCAATAATTTATTAAAAGCACGTGCCGATTTTTCAGGATTCATGCCCAAAGTGCGCATGCTGTCGTTCATTTTAGCATTGTTGGCAATATTGGTACGAATCCCGCCTGGATGCACGCTCAACGCACTCACACCACAATTTTCCAAATCCAATTCCTGACGCAAAGACTCGGTAAAACCGCGCACCGCAAATTTGGTTGCGTTATAAGCCGACTGAGTTGGCTGTGCAGTTAAACCAAATAAACTGGAAATGTTAATGATATGACCATCTCCCGTTTGTTTGATTAAAGGCAAAAATTCTTTGGTGCCATAGACCACACCCCAGAAATTAATACCAACAATCCACTCCAACTCTTCGTAAATTGCACCTTCTACGGTAGAACCCAACGCCACGCCTGCATTATTAAAAATCATATTGACCGAGCCGTGATCTTGCACAGTTTCAGCTGCCCATTCGCGCATTTGTTCTAATTGAGAAACATCCACTTTTTTAATGGTCACGCGCACATTACTGTCTTTGAGTAAATCTACTGTTTGCGCCAAACCTTGTTCATTCACATCACTGAGCGATAAATGACAGCCTTGCTTCGCCAATAAAACAGCCAATTGCTGCCCAATACCCGAGCCTGCGCCTGTAATTGCGGCAACTTTATTTTTAAAATTTTTCATGTGATTTCCTTGAGTATATGGCGTGCACAGTTCAGCCCTGCTTATTGTTTTGTAGGGCTGTATAATGCGCTGTGGTTTAAATATAATTTTGACAATAAGTATTGTCAATATAAGCCAATACGAATATCACAAATGAATTTGAAAACATAGGTTTAACAGATAATTATTGCTAATATAAAGCCTGATTACGGTTCTTATTTGGCCTAACTGAACATGACAGAACAACTGCCCATGACTGCAGAAACAGAAAAAACTACCCAGAAACCACAAAAAGAACGTCAGTTTAAAGGCTTGTCTTTAACTGAGCGCAAACAGGCACGTCGTGAAAAACTGATTGAGGCCGGTATTCAAGCCTATGGCACGCATGGCTTTTTTGCCGTGACCGTAAAAGATATTTGTACCGAAGCTAAACTGACCGAGCGCTATTTCTACGAATCTTTTAAAAAAAGCGAAGAACTGTTTCAGACCATTTTTTTAAAACTGATTGATGAGTTACAGCAAAATGTCATGCAAGCCATTATGCAAGCTTCGGCTGATCCCAAAAAAATGATTGATGCAGGACTAACGGCTTTACTGACCACGCTAAAAAACAACCCACAAATGGCGCGTATTATTTATATTGATGCCATGCTGGTGCAAGAACTACATAACCAAGCCACTATTCACGAAACTATGTCACGTTTTGACCGCATGATTCAGGCCTTTGTCATGCTGATGATGCCGCATTTAGACCGCCCCAACCGTGAGATTTCATTGGTGGCAACTGGTTTAAATGGTTATGTCACCCAAATTGCGATTCGCTGGGTGATGAGCGATTTCAAACAATCCATGGAAGATGTGCTGTCTTCTTGCCGTATTGTATTTTTGTCATTATTACAGACCTTTTCGGAAAAAGAGCAAGCTTTTATGAAAGATTCTTCGACCTTGTCATAAAACTGATAAATAGTCATAATATTTTTCAAATTCATTATTTTACTTTTACTGAATCTATTCAGATTTTTCATCAAATCGACACTAATTTGTCACAAATTATTGCAAAAATAGCTCATTTAACCCTTCCTGCAATGATACTGTCATAATTAATCTTTGTAATAAGCCTGTCATAAATAAAACGGCCCACCGTTAACATCTATAGGATATTGCGTTGTGAAAGATGACTACATTTTAATCGTCGATGACGAACTTCCAATTCGGGAGATGATCCATACCTCTTTAGATATGGCAGGCTTTCAGTGCTTACAAGCAGAAGATGCAAAACAAGCTCATCAGATGATTGTCGATCAACGTCCAGCGCTTATCTTGCTTGATTGGATGATGCCAGGCGGTGTCAGCGGTGTAGACTTGTGCCGTCGCCTAAAACGCGATGACAACCTTGCCGAAATTCCTGTGATTATGCTCACTGCACGTGGCGAAGAAGATCACAAAGTTCAAGGTTTAGATGCAGGCGCGGACGACTACATGACCAAGCCATTCTCAACTCGTGAACTGGTGTCGCGAATTAAAGCCGTCTTGCGTCGTGCCAATGCTCTAAGCGGTGAAAAAACCATTGATGCCAACGGTTTAATTTTGGACCCAGTTAGCCAGCGTGTCAGTTTTGGCGACAATATTTTAGAAATGGGGCCAACCGAATATCGTTTATTGGCGTTCTTTATGACGCACCCAGAGCGCGCTTACACCCGAGCGCAATTGCTTGACCAAGTCTGGGGCGGCAATGTATATATTGAAGACCGAACTATTGATGTGCATATTCGTCGTTTACGTAAAGTTTTAGAACCGTATGGCGTAGACCGTTTTGTACAAACGGTACGTGGTACAGGCTATCGCTTCTCGACACGTGCGGATGTTGCTTTAGGCTAAAATTATTTTATGTACGAACCTTACCCAGTCCCTGAACTCGCCCGTGACCTCAAACAAGTTCGTTACAGCAGTTTATGGACTTTTGCCAAACAAGATTTTCGTTTATTGGCCTTTTTCCTAATTATTGCAAGCTTGATTGGTTTTGGGATTGGGTATTTTTGGATTTGTATTAGCCTCGCCTTTTTGCTGTTTTTTCTTCAGCAAATGCGCTCCCTCTATTTAGTTAATGATTGGATTTCCAATCGTCCTTATGATGTGCCGCCAAATCTGCATGGTATTTGGGGTGCATTACTGTTCAATGTTTATCGCTCACAACGTCAGGAACGTATCGTTCAGGCCGAAATGGTCGGGTTGATTGATCGCGCCCAGTCTTCATTGGTGGCGTTGGATGAAGCCGTGATGCTGATTGATGAAAATCATCAAATTGAATGGTGGAACCCTGCTGCAGAAAAACTATTAGGTATTCAGCCTTTAGACCATGGACGCAACATCCTGACTATTTTGCGCCAACCTAGTTTTATTGAATATTTTAATCATATTGACCAAGCACCCGACGGTTTAAAAATGAAATCGAGTGTGCATGAAGGGCAATATGTACACGTCAAAATGACTCAGTTTGGTGGCGATAGCCGTTTGTTATTTGCTTACGACATGACGCGTATGCATAACCTAGAACAAATGCGTAAAGACTTTGTCGATAACATTTCACACGAATTACGCACCCCGCTAACCGTGCTGAGTGGTTATATCGAAACATTTACAGATCAGGAAGATATTAACCCGCGTTGGAAACGTGCTTTTGAGCAAATGCAGTCACAAACCCGACGCATGAATGCTTTGGTGAATGACCTGCTGCTGTTGTCACGTCTGGAAAATGAAAAAACCATCGCCAAAAATCAAATCATTGAAATGCCAAGTTTAATGAATCAATTATTTGACGATGCACATGCCTATAACGTCGATTATGGGCATACACTCAATCTAAATATTGACAGTCATTATGATCTGATTGGTTCAGATGTAGAACTGGCTAGCGCCTTTAGCAACCTAATCACCAATGCAATTAAATACACCCCAAAAGGCGGGACAGTTACCATTGGCTGGCATGATGATGGCAACCAAGGCTATTTTACTGTGGAAGATACAGGCATCGGGATTGATCCGAAACACTTACCACGCTTAACCGAACGCTTTTATCGTGTAGACAGCGCGCGTAGCCGACAAACAGGCGGCACAGGTTTAGGTTTAGCAATTGTGAAGCACGTTTTGATGCAGCACAATGCACACTTAGAAGTCGAATCTAAAGAAAATCAAGGCTCTATATTTAAAGTCGTGTTCCCGAAAGAGCGTTTGTATTACGAGATTTAATAGGAAAACTCTCCCCTCTTATAATAGAAGGGAGAGTCTATTTAAGTTAAATATCACGTTGTTGTAATTGCAGTGTTGGTTGTGTATAAAGCGTAGTCCATTCTTCAAAGCTCATCCACTGTTCTGTCCCGACTTCTGATAAACGGACTTGTTCAACCCAATTTGGATCTTCAGCCAACATAATAATTTCTTCTATTTTTACAGGACCTTTTGGTGTCGAATCAGATAATAAATAGAAGAATTTAGTTGTACTTGGCTTCCCCATATAAACATTTGCTTTATCTACAATTCCTTGTACTTGTTCACTAGACGCAATTTTTTTGCTTGTATCTGCTGCTTTATCCAATACAACTTTAGAGGTTGAGGCTAAGGCTTTAGAACCATCTACAATATTATCTTTTGCTGATTTAAATAAAGCATTCAAACGCTCTCCATCATCCATTTTAAAATCTTTTAAAATAGTTTGTTCTGCATTTTCTATTGTTAAATCAAGATATGGTGCTTCAGAAAAACCCATCCCGTTAGCAACAAAAATCGTAGGGATAGATGAACGATGTGAGTTATAAGCTTTCACGCGAGCATTATATTCATTGCGCCATTGAGAAATTTCATGCTCACATTGCTCAATATTTGTAATTAAGCGATGGTATTGTTGGTCTGCCTTTAAATCAGGGTATCTCTCAGCCATACCCTGTAAGTTCGTTAACATCATATTACTATCTTGATAACTAGAATAGATAGCATTCATTCCTGTTTCTTTAACTACTGTTAAATGTGTCAATTGCTCACTTTCTTGATAACCTCGAACAACATCCATAAGCTGATTAATTAAATTAACTTTTTTACTAATTGAGACAGAAATATTGGATAAAGACTCTTTAATATCATGCGCCTTACGCTGCAGCGAATTATAAGAAGTAAGAACCAAATAAATAATCGCTGCAATTAAGGCAAGTAAAATCCATAACCACATAAATAAAACCCTCACTTTATAATGCATCTGCCTACAAAATAGGCAGATATTTAATATTGAGGGATAATTGTAACGTTATAAATTGAAAATTAAAGTAAAAAGCCTAACTTTTTCCCCATTTCCACCACAGAGTTGGCTTTGAATTCGGCATCCCACTGCATTTTATTTTCTTCAAACAAAACAATCGCGGTTGAACCCAAATAAAAACGTCCTAATTCTGCACCTTTTTCAAGGAATAATTGGTGCTGATTCAGCTCCAAACGCCCCGATGGTTTGACCTTGCCTGTCGCCACGGTTTCAATGCCCGCTACAATCATGGCACCCACTAAAACAACTGCCATACGCCCCAGTTCGGTATCAAACAAACACACCATGCGCTCATTGCGGGCAAATAAACCCGGAATATTTTCGGCTGTGGTTTGATTGACAGAAAACAACTCACCTGGCACATATAAAGTTTCGGTGAGTGTGCCTGCAAAAGGCATGTGTACACGGTGATAATCGCGCGGAGATAAATACACGGTTGCAAATTGACCATTTTTAAATGGTTCAGCCAATTGCGGGTCGGCAATTAAGTTTTCAACAGTAAATTGCTGACCTTTGGCCTGAAAAATTGCCCCATCTTCAATTTTACCCAACTGTGAAATCGCCCCATCTGCAGGCGATACAATGCTGTTCGGATTGCTGTCAATTTCCCGCACACCCTGCTTTAAAGAACGGGTAAAAAATTCATTAAAAGATTTATATTTCAAGGCATTGCTTTGTTCTGCCAAAGACATATCAATGCCGTATTGCGCCTTGAATGCAGTGATCACCGCATTTTTGAGCACAGGATGCTCACTGGCTGCAAGTTTACCCACAACACGTGATAATTGATGTTGTGGCACAACGCGTTGTGCCTGAATGAAAATTTGTTTTTTTAAACGTGATGTGAGGCTCAAGACGGCAACTCTCCAGTAATAACAGGACTGTCAGGGCGGTTGCCCCATTCACTCCACGCACCATCATAGGCCTGAATTTTCCAACCCAATAAACGCCCTAAAATGTAGGCCAAACCTGAACGGTGATGTGACTGACAATACACCACTACAGGTTCGTTTAAATTGAATCCGAGTTGTTCCAGACGCTGTCGTGTGCGTTCTAAGGGATGCAATTTTAAATGATTTTCACGATTAAGGGCAGTACTCCATTCAAAATGCAATGCCCCAGGAATGTGACCGCCGCGTCGTGCAGCCAAACGCAGCCCTGTATATTCATCTATGGTGCGGCAATCCCAAAGTTGCACCGACTGGTTTTGGCACTTTTCTAATAGCTCATCATATTGAATTCGATACTGATTTTGCTCGGCAACAGGAACAAGCATGCTGACGGGTGTTAGCGGTTCAACCTCAGAAGTAGTTGGAAAACCTGCTGCCAACCATGCGTGAATGCCGCCATTCAGCAAACTGGTATTTTCAAAGCCTAAACAGTGTAAATTCCAAATCAGACGCCCTGCCCATGCGCCACCTTCATCGTCATAGGCGACCACATGATGCTCAGGGGAAATACTCAAATACTGAATCAAGTCTTGTAAAGCCTCGGGTTCAGGCAATAAACCCGATGTATCTTCATCCTGATGTAGCAACATGCTCGGTTTGACCTGTAAAGCATGCGGAAGATGCAATTGCTCGTACACCGAATTGCGGCTCAAATCGACAATGCGCAATTTTTCATGCCCTAAAAAGGGAACTAAATCTTCTGCTTCAATCAGCAGTCCAAAATTGAATGGAGAAGTGCTCATTTTTATGCGGTTCAGTCTGTTTGGCAATCAACTTTAACTTAGTATAGGTCATTTTTGATAGCATGCTGTTTTTTTCATAACTTTCGCAGAATTTTAACAATCACATGCTTTAATCTAGAAAAAAACCGAAGATTTTCTTCGGTTTTTTCAATGTGCTCAGGTTTTAAACAGGCGTTTGTATTTCAAAAACTTGGCGTAAATATGCCAAGAAGGTGTCATTATCGGTCATGGTTTTACCCGGACTATCGGACAATTTCGCCACCGACTGACCATTACATTCCACCAATTTCAACACAATATTTAGCGCAGTTTGCCCCATATCATTGGTTAAGTTGGTACCAATCCCAAAACTAACCTGAAAACGGTCTTTAAAATACTGATGCAAGGCCCATGCTTTTTCGACATTTAAGCCATCACTGAAGGTCAGCATTTTAGTTTTACTGTCAATTTTTAGCTTTTTATAATGTGCATAAGCTTTATCGCCCCACACATACGGGTCGCCACTGTCATGTCGCAAGCCATCAAATAACTTGGCAAAATACAAATCAAAGTCACGCAGGAAAGCATCCATCCCGACCACATCAGTCAAGGCAATGCCTAAATCACCCCGATATTCTTGCACCCAAGTTTCTAGTGCGGCTTTTTGGAAGTCACGTAAACGTACATCTAGCGCCTGAAATGCCTGTAAAAACTCATGTGCCATTGTCCCAATTGGGGTAATGCCTAATTCTTTAGCCAACAGTACATTACTAGTACCACGAAACACTTCAGGTACAGCTTGATGAAAAGCCGCAATCACGTGCTTTTGCCATGCAAAACTATAACGGCGGCGCGTACCAAAATCTGAAACCAAAAATGGTGGATCTTCAGGCAGTTGCTGCTGTTGGTAACTTTGAATCAGGGCAATTTTTTGCTGTAAACGGCGCTCACCTTCTGCCCAAACCTCATCATTACGGATGCGCTGAAAATACAGTTCATTGACAATTGCCAGGACAAAAATCTCGAACATCATGGCCTGTACCATCGGGCCTTCTACCCGAATATCCAAACGACCTTGCGCATCAATACTGGCGTGAATAAAACGACGCTTGAGCTGAAATAATTCTAAATAATCGACAAAGTCACTTTTAATAAAGCGTAAATTACGCAAATACTGCAATTCATCTTCTTTAAATTTCAACTGACACAAATGATCAAGCTGCGCATTCAACTCAGCTAAAATATCGCTCAGTGGATACGCGGTATCTTCAAGATTACGGCAGCGGAATTGATACACACTGTGCGTTTGCGGAAATTTATGCAGCACCACCTGTAACATGGTGAATTTATATAAATCAGTATCGAGCAGAGATTGAATAATGGGGGTCATAAGGATCATCATTTCGCGGTACTTCTTGCATTAAAGCATACTTTATTCAGCAAAAAAGGGCTTTTATCGACAATCTTGTTACAACTTTGCTGAAGTGTAGCCTTCCCAAGATATTTTACCTCTCTGCGGGCAGCTACCGTTCTGATGCTTTCGTGATTGATGTTAATGCACGCCAAAGTGCCTATGTTTGCTACAATCTGCAGCCATCCCCCACACTGAGAAAATTAGTCCCCCATGCGCGCATTATTACAACGAGTTCTTGAAGCCAAAGTCGTGGTCGATGGTGAAATCACTGGCGAGATTCAACAGGGTATTTTGGTATTTTTGGGCTTAGGCAAAGACGATAATTTTGAGAAAGGCAAAAAGCTGATTGATAAAATTTTAAAATATCGTTTTTTTGATGATGAACAAGGCAAAATGGGTTGGAATGTCAGTCAGGCCAATGGCAGTGTGTTATTGGTTTCACAATTTACCCTCATGGCACAGACTCAAAAAGGTTTACGTCCTGATTTTGGCCCTGCGATGCCCCCAAACGATGCCAAAGCGCTGTATGAACAATTGGTGGACTATGCCAAAAGTCAGTTTGACAGGGTGGAAACAGGTATTTTCTCTGCCGATATGAAAGTGCATTTGGTAAATGACGGGCCTGTGACTTTTTGTTTGGAAGTCGAGTAAATCACATATAAAAAAACCTCTGTCAAAAATTGATCAGAGGTTTTTGTTTGGGTCTGAGCAGCTTATTTACCCGTTTTTTGTTTAATAAACTGGCGTGCCATTTTAATTTTTTCTTTTACAGGTTTTGGTAGTTTAGGTGGAATCAATTTCGCTGCTTGGTTAAACCACACCAATAAGCCAAAATCACCTTCCATTTTAATGCTGCCATTTTGCATGCCTGTCATAAATGCAGTTGGATCACCTTTCATTAAGGTTTTTACGCCTTGCTCGCTGTCTGCAAACTGCAAAATAAAATCGGCTTTTTCTGCATCGCCTGCCACAGTGTCAATATGTCCATTGTTGACAATAATTTGACGCGCCATACCCAAGTCTGTGCCAATTTGAATACGGAACTGGCGTTCATGCACCAACTCAATAAATTTTGGACTGGTACGTGCCAGTTGTTTCATACGCAATGCCAAACCTGCCACGAGAAGGTCAAGTGGATCGGTGCTGACATCAACCAAAGGAAGTTTGACCACAGGAATTGCAGAAAGTTTCATGACAGTGAAGCCTATTGTAATTGTTGGATAATGAACAGACTCATCCTATCACAACTCCCGCTTTTTGCTGCAAGGCTTTGTATAACAATCTTTAGGAGGGTGTTAAAATTTTGTCGCTGTTTGGATGGCGCAAACTGCCGTACAGATAAAGCAAAAAAGATGCAAACCAGTTGCATCTTTTTAAAGTTTTTGAATTTAGTCTGTACGATTTAGCGGCTTGAGCACTGCTGCTGATCGTCTTCATAGACTGGGGTATGTTCGATATAGCGACGTTTTGCCAAAGCACGCTCTGCCCGACGGTCTTCTCGTAATAATAATAAAGTCACCAAAGTCATCGCCAAGAAAATTGCCGACAAGTAACTGTAGGTAATTGGCAGTTCAAATACGCTTTGCACACTGTAGCGCACCACTTCCAATAAACCCCAAAACACCATACCTGCCAACATAAAGTTTAACCAGCGACGATAAGGCGAAAAGAAAACAGCAATCAACGCAGCTGCGACGAGGCTTAAGCCTACAATGGTCGCTAAATTCGCTGTTAGCATAAAAACCTCCGTCTAAAGATGCAGCCTCTTTTTGAATTGGTCTGCGACTTCAAATACCGTTTAAATAAATAATGGATGTCGATTTAAATTCTATGTCTGCATTATGCTGCGTTTTCTAGATAAAAAAAGACTTGTATTTTTATAAAGCGACACACCTTGTCGCAATATTATATTGTCATTACATTTTTTAAATTTTGTAGTTTTCGGGAAGCTAAGCTAGCTCTTTATTCGCGTGTCATTACAAAAAAACACCTTATTTTTTTGCCTTAAAAAATATTTTTTTCATTCAATGCTGTTGCGGTTTTTATCGACAGTTTTTGTTTACCGTTCATCGTTATCTGCTGATTATACAAACAAAAAACGCAGCATGACTGCTGCGTTTTTTTCATTGAATTGTCATATTAGGCACGGTTCAAGTCTTTGTCATGCACGCCCAATAAGTACAGCACACCATCTAAGCCCACGCTTGAAATGGCTTGATTGGCGTTTTGACGTACCAACGGTTTAGCACGGAACGCCACACCTAAACCTGCAATAGAAAGCATTGGTAAGTCGTTCGCACCATCACCCACCGCAATGGCTTGTTCCAAAGAAATCCCCATTTTGTCTGCCAGTTCACGTAGCAATAATGCCTTACGCGCACCATCCACAATGTGACCTTTTACTTCGCCTGTAACCATGCCATTTTCCACATCTAGAATGTTGGCATGCACTTCATCAATCCCCAATTTTTCCTGCAGATATTCTGCGAAATATTGGAAACCGCCCGACAAAATAGCGGTGCGATAACCCAAAGATTTCAGGGTTGAAATCAGGCGTTCAGCACCTTCGGTCACGGTCAGACGTTCGGCAATTTTAGGCAACACAGCAGCATCTAAACCTTTGAGCAATGCTACGCGCGCGCGGAAACTTTGCTGAAAATCCAGTTCACCCTGCATGGCACGTTCGGTAATGTCCGCCACCTGATCGCCCACACCTGCCTCAATCGCCAACTCATCAATCACTTCTTGTTCAATGAGCGTTGAGTCCATGTCAAAACACACCAAACGGCGGTTACGACGGTAGGCATTGTCTTCTTGTACCGCGACATCCACACTCAGTTCATTCGACAGGCTTAAACACGCAGCACGCATGGCAACTGCATCTAGCATTTGTCCACTTAATCCAAACTGAATGCAAGCACGTTTAGGTTCATCTTCGGCTACATTAAGCTGTGGGCGACCCGACAAACGGGTTACAGTTTCAATGTTAAAACCTTGGCTAGATACAATATGCGTGACCGCCTGTAAATGTGAGGCATTCAGCTCTGGTGCCAGTGCAGTCACGATATAACGGGTACGACCGCCTTCTTTGACCCATTGCTCATATTCAGTTGCAGAGATTGGTTTAAAACGCACAGTTAAGCCAATATCATGTGCTAAAATCAGAATCTCCTTCATGGCTAAAGCAGTTGCAGTCTGGTCTTCTGATGCAACAACAATACCTAAAGTCAGTTGATTATGAATAACAGCTTGGCCAACATCTAAGATTTGTAAGGAATGAGCGGACAATACCTGCATTAATCGAGTAAACTGATTAGGTTGGTCAGGTCCTAAAAATGATATAAGAATGATTTCTCGCATGAATTGACTCGGGTCTGAGCTACAACTATTGTGAGAATCATAATCTAAATTGAATATAAATGCCTTGGAAGTTTTACCTTGAATGCGCCTAGACAAGGGCTATTTGCTAGCCTATTGATTGTAAGTTTTGCTTTTCACACCTTTTTATTGGTGCTTGCAACAACACACCAATTAAATGAAAACCGCGCCAATCAGGGGCAGTTAATGACCAGCCAACTGGTCACAGACAGCCTTTCTGAGCTGGAACCTGCCAATACAGTATCACTGGCATTATTGGTGAATCGTTATGCCACCAATCCAAGCATTGCTTCTATTCGTATTTTAGATGCGCAAAATCAGGTCTTGGCGACAGGTGGACAGTCACGTACCCGTGAAGGTGAAGTCTTTGTCCGCGATGCAATCATTAATGAAAAGAAAGTCGGCAGCATTGAAATCACCTTAATTCAGCCAAGTATTGGTGAAATTCTGCGTACCCAATGGTTAGCGACACTTTTATCATTATTGGTTCATGGCTTGTTATGGTTGGCTTATCGCGCGATTGCCCGTCCAAGTCGTAGTGAATATTTAGCACGCATTAATAATGAATCTCGCCTTAAACACGAATTACAATTATTGACGCAAGCCCTTGAACAAGAAAAACATCAAACGGCTTTGGCACTTGCGCAGGCACAGCAACAGCCTAAACCTGTGATGTCGCCTAAAGCAAACAAAGCCATTGAGCAAAGCCAAGAGCAAAACAACATTGCGCTGAATATTCAGTTTTATGACCCGAAACAATTATTAGACACGGTCACGCAAAGTGTGTCTGTGCCTTATTTTAGCTTATGTCAGATTTTCCTGAACAAAAGCATTGAACTGTGCGTACAACACTACAAGTTAAACCGTTCCGACATTCAAACAGTACAACCATTCCATGAAGATGGCGCAACACTCAGTATTGCAGCCAATACACCAAATGCAGCAGCCTGTATGGCCATGATTGGCACGGTGTTCCAGTTATTGTCTGAAGTGCTGTATAAGCGTTATCGTGAAGAAAAGCGTTTTGTGTTGCAAACTCGCAGTGGTTTATCAACCGCAGTCGAAGCCATGCAGTTATCTGCAGTGCAGGCAGCAGAGCGTTTGGTGCATCAATTATCTGCTCGTGAAAATGCAGTGCATTTACCGAATGAATTACTAGATGAACTGTCTACGCATTATGAATTGGTGAGTATGCCAAATCCGACCAATGTGCTGATGCGCCATGCCTTTATGGTTAATGGCATGGACAGCCAATCGGCTGAGTTGGCGCAAAGCCTGCGAACTGAAATTCTAAAAGGCAAACATTCAAGAGCTTCTTAAAATAATCCATGAGATGCCTTAAAAGCATAAAAACCTGAGTATGCACACATACTCAGGTTTTTTATACTCACAGATGCTAGATCACATCCATTTACTGCAGCCCAATTTACACATTCAACTGCTTCTGCTCGACCAAATACATTTGCGCATTGTGTACAGCAGCCTGCCCCACCACAGCAGCTTTCTGCCATTCGCCATTGGCTTGTAGCTCCCACGCATTTTGATTGTCATGCAAATAACTCAGCAAGCCATCTTCTACAATACGCTGTTTAATTTTCTCATCCAAAATAGGGAAGCAAGTTTCCACCCGTGAAAATAAGTTGCGCCCCATCCAGTCTGCGCTGGCGCAGTACAATTTTTTTGCACCACCATGCTCAAAATAATACACGCGGGTATGTTCCAAAAAGCGTCCCACAATCGAACGGACATGAATACGCTCAGACATACCTTTCACTTTTGGAATCAAACAACAAATCGAGCGGATAATTAAATCGACCTGTACCCCTGCCTGCGAAGCACGGTACAAAGCCGTAATTAACTCAGGCTCAGTCAATGCATTGACTTTAATGATAATTCGGGCAGCTTTGCCTGCTTGTGCAAACCCGATTTCTTGTTCAATCAGTTTGAGCAATTCACTGTGCAAGGTAAATGGTGCATGCAGCAAGTTTTTTAATTTTGCCGATCTGCCCATGCCTGTGAGTTCCTGAAACACCCGATGCACATCTTCACAAATATCAGGATGTGTGGTCATCAAACCATAGTCGGTGTACATACGTGCATTGCCCGCATGATAGTTGCCTGTACCCAAATGCACATAGCGCACCAACTGATCTTGCTCACGACGCACAATCAAAATCATTTTGGCATGGGTTTTATAGCCGACAATGCCATACACCACCACTGCGCCTGCCTCTTGCAAGACGTTGGCGACCATAATGTTGGATTCTTCATCAAAACGTGCGCGTAGCTCGATCACGGCAGTGACTTCTTTGCCATTACGTGCGGCTTCTGCAAGTACCTGCACAATTTCAGAATCTGGGCCACTACGATACAGCGTTTGCTTAATCGCCAACACATTTGGGTCTTTCGCCGCTTCTTTGAGTAAATTAATCACTGGCTGAAAAGAGTCAAATGGGTGATGTAGCAACACATCCTGCTTTTTCAGAATCTCAAACATCGGTTTTTGCTTCCGAAATATTTTTGGAATCACAGGTGCAAAAGGTGGATATTTCAATTCAGGTCGGTCAAAACTACTGGTCAGACGCGACAGGTTAATCGGCCCGCTAATCCGATATAATTGCTGCTCATCTAAATCAAACTCTCTGAGCAAATAATCAATAATATCTTGCGGGCAATCATCTTCAATTTCTAAACGTACCGCACGCCCAAAACGACGTGACGATAATTCATCTTTTAAGGCAACTGCCAAATCATCGACATCTTCGGCCAAAATCAGGTCGGCATTGCGGGTCACTCGAAACGCATAGCAACCTGTGGCTTTCATGCCTGGGAACAGATCATTGATATGCTGCTGAATAATCGCAGTCAAGAAAATATGTTCAGTCACACTACCTGCCACTTCTTTTGGCAAATTGATTAAACGTGGCAAAGAGCGTGGCGCAGGCACAATCGCCATTTCAATTTCACGTCCAAAAGCATCTTTGCCTTGTAAACTGACAATAAAGTTCAGACTTTTATTGACCAAACGCGGAAATGGATGCGATGGGTCTAGGCTAATTGGCGTTAAAACAGGCTGTACCTGACGGGCAAAATAATCGGCAATCCACGCTTTATGTTTATCCACAATGTCATGGTATTGAATAAAGTGAATCCCTAAACTTTGCAGCTGCGGCAAAATGGCATAATTTAAAGTGTCGTATTGCTGCTTCACCGCCTGATGCACTTTATCAGACAGTTCTACCAAGACCTGTTCAGTCGGAATGGCATCTGGGGTACGGGTAATGGCATTCAAATCGAGTTGCTTCATTAAACCTGCAACGCGAATTTCAAAAAACTCATCTAAATTACGTGAAAAAATAATTAAAAAATTGAGTCGCTCTAAAATAGGTAACTCTGGGTCTAAAGCTTGCGCCAAGACCCGACGGTTAAACTCAATTAAAGAGAGTTCACGATTAAAATAAGTATCAGATGAATGCTGAAAGTGTTCCATATCTTCTCTATGCTGTTTTTAAGACAGTCTGCTTATTTCGCCTCTGTGCAAGGCATGGTAGGTAGAGATTATGACAATCATGTTACACCCCCAATCAATCGCAGAACATTTCGTCAAAATTGGGTATATGTAAAAAATTGATTTTTATTTATTTTACATTTAATCTATTTTTATAGCAAAAAGGAAGATTTCGCCCTTCCCTTTCGCGGCCAGTTCGTTATCTAGTTTTAGCCAAGTAAGTGCTGACTTTGTACTCGCTGTACTCCTTGTGCCAACATCTGTTGCCATGCTTGTTCTAAAGAGCCATTTAAATCAATCGCTTTGGTGGCATCTTCAATCACATAGGTGCTAAAACCCAACTCACAGGCATCTATTGCCGTCCACGCCACACAAAAGTCGGTGGCAATGCCCACAATATAAACCGTATCAATTTCACGGGCTTTTAAATAGGCCGCCAAGCCTGTGGTGGTTTTGCGGTCTGCTTCCATAAAGGCAGAATAACTGTCTATTTGCTCGTGAAAACCTTTGCGTATAATCAATTGTGCTGTAGGCAAATCTAAATCTGGGTGTAATTCAGCATCAGCTGTGCCTTGCACACAATGCACAGGCCACAACACTTGCTCGCCATAACTGAGCTGAATCTGCTCATAGTCCTGTTTGCCTGCATGGTTGGCGGCAAAGGACACATGCGTTGCAGGATGCCAGTCTTGGGTGATCACAATGTTCTGAAACACACGTCCCAACGCATTAATGCAGGGAATAATTTGATCGGCATTTGCAACCGCCAAATTACCTCCTGGACAAAAACCATTTTGCACATCAACCACAATCAAGGCATTATTCAGCTGCTGCATGCTGTTTCCTTTCCCATCTTAAACGCTACCCTCAGCATAGCTGAAATTTAAGTCTGAGTTGTATCGCTTTGATAAAAATAAAAAGAATCGTTTTCGGCACAATGTTGATAGTTCGGTAGCTGTAACAATAATTGCCGTACAAAACGTGGATAGATTTTGGCTTTGCGTGCAGTCGCGGCATGAAAATAAAAATAAGGCAGTGGATGCCGAGTTAAATAATTGACCAAATGCTGTCGGGTTAAACGCATCACCTGAAAGGCATCAATACCTGCGTTGACATCTTCATAAGTAGCTTGATCGGCAAATGCCAGCCACGCGTTTTGTTTTGGAGAAGTCCGTGTTGCTCGAAAATGGCGTTTCAGTTCTAAAATAAATTCATATTCAATCAGATACAGCGAAAACTGCTGTTGATCCAACTGAAATTCTGCAATCAATTTTTTCTGCTTCAAATGATACTCTTATATTTACTGTTTTTTAGGACTTATTATACCCTGCTTGCGTCATTGCCACCCAGTAGAACAGGCAGCTTTGCGACAGTACTTGTCACACTTCATTCGAGCATTTTCTCTCAAAAATCAGCGATCAACATACAAAAAAATAGCCTGCAGGTGCAGGCTATTTGGTCTTTCAACTGTTCTCATCCTTTTAAACAGTTTGAATACGACGTACCAATAACAACATGAGAATGGCTGAAATAATAATACATGGAATGGCTGCTGAAATAACCCCAGCCGCACCAAAGCCTGCTGCCAACAACTGACCTGCAATAGCAGGGCCAAGCATTGCGCCTACACGACCAACAGCAGAGGCAACACCGACCCCAGTACCACGTACTTCGGTTGGGTAGACAATACTACCAAAAGCATATAACACGCCCTGACAGCCAATCACAAAAGCACCGACCAAAGCTGAAGCCATATACATTTGCATGAGTGAACCCGCTGCATTTAGAGCAAATAAACCTGCCAAAATACCACCATACATCAATAAAATCACGTAGGCTTTTTTCCAACGGTCGGTCAGCATACCCAAAATTACAGTACCGACTGTCGCACTCACCATGAAATAGAACTGTGCAGTACTGCCTTCTTTACGCGAGAAACCTAATTCCATAAATAAAGATGGTAACCAGCTCAACATGATGTAAACCACCATCAAGGTAAAGAAGTAACTCACCCAAATAAATAAGGTACGCAATAAGTTTTGTGAATTAAACAAATCTTTAAAAGATGCTTTTGGCGCAGCATTTTGTGCTGTGACATCTTTACCTGCCGCTTGTGCTTTTAAGAATTCACGTGATTCTGGCAATAACCACATCATCAATGGAATGACAATAAATGGCAGCAAACCACCCAAATAGAAAATGTTTTTCCAGTTTGAGCCAAAATCTGTACTGGCAATTAAAGATAAAATGGCTGCACCCACAGGCATACCACAATACATCAAGCCCACAGCACGACCACGGTTTTGTGGCGAAACAGCTTCAGATGCCAAAGTAATTAAAATTGGCATGGCTGCCCCTAAACCCGCACCTGCCAAGAAGCGCACCGCCAATAGGCTTTCAAAGCTATTCACCCACACCGTACATAAGGTAAATAAAGCAAAGACTGCTGTAGACCAGATTAATACTTTTTTACGACCAATACGGTCTGCAAAACGTCCGCCAACCAAAGCACCTGGCAATAAACCTAAAATACCCGCACTAAAAAATACCCCAAGCTGCGAGCTGTCTAAACCAAAATGCTCACGGATACCTGCCGCAGCAATACCTGCTGCCTGAATATCCAGACCTTCAATCACTGCAATTAAAAAGCAGATCGCGACGGTAATAACCGCATGCCGCTGATCGCTATGTTGTGTTGATCTATCCATTGGGTCCCTCTACTAGAATTAGATAGCCATGTGAAAGCCTGCATCTTGCGCAGTTTTAAACTGCAGCAATAGCTATCAATAAGTGTTAGACCAAAGTGAATTTTTTCAGATCAGCGCAAACGTGTTGCGCAGCATGTAGAAAAAAACATAGCGAAAAAAACAATAAATCTGGCAAATTACACGCTATTTTCCCGCTTAAAGCAGTAAATTCAGCGCAAGATTTCTCACCATTTAAGAAGTCAGCGACAACATAGGTAGACTTAAAAGCTATTATTCTTAAGAATCAAAAATCAAAATATCCCGATTAAAACAGTCAGATATAAGAGCTATAAGGTCTGAATTGAGCGTTTTTTTATATAAATATCTAGGGTCTGTTGACAATTCATCTATGTTTGCGACGTGAGAGATATATCTCGCAAGATTTTTTAGCTGATATAAGGCATGAGACAGGAAATTTAGTCATTCTAAATGACTGGCACATAATGCAATAGCAGCAAAAAATATGCTCGCCCCCTTGCGCAGCAAACAAAGCAACGCTTTGTTCTTGCTCATGTGGCTAAAACTTTCTCAGATTGCGTTATGAAACTTGGCAATAGTCTCGCTATTCCCTGCGTTTCATGCCTGATCTGCTCAGTTTTAGCCTACAGCGCAAGCCATTTATGAAATGTCAACAGACCCTATATTCAGCGTTGTATTTCAAACTTGAGGCTAAAAAAGTGCTGATGAGGGTTGCGCCATACCAATGAAAATTTGGGTACAAAGGAGATGGTTATTATTTTTTTATTTTGAACAACAAGCTGCTGATCCTAAAATACTAAATTAAACAAAGTTTATGATTGCTTTGACGAAAGCATATTGTTCTGACACACTGAATCAGTCATAATTTGGCTAAGCATTATTTAATCAATTTGATTGAATTTTGACCCAAATCAAAATACTGCAACCATCCACATCTACCTTTTCTACACCTCTGTGGATGGAAAAATAGGATCTTTTTAAAAAATGACTCAGCAAGCACAGACCATTCAAGGCTCAATTGTCGCAATTGTCACCCCAATGTTAGAAGATGGCAGCGTAGATTGGAAAGGTCTCGAGAAGCTCGTTGAGTGGCACATAGAACAAGGTACCAACAGTATTGTTGCTGTAGGTACAACTGGTGAAGCATCGACCTTAAGTATGGAAGAGCACACCAAAGTGATCGCAGAAATTATTCGCGTCGCAAATAAGCGTATTCCTGTCATTGCTGGTACTGGTGCAAACTCAACGCATGAAGCCATCGAACTGACCAAAGAAGCACAACAATTGGGCGCAGATGCGGCCTTATTGGTAACGCCTTATTATAATAAGCCAACTCAGGAAGGTTTATACCAGCACTATAAAGCAATTGCAGAAGCGGTAGATTTACCAATCATTCTATATAACGTACCAGGTCGTACGGGCGTAGACATGTCTAACGAAACCGTCATTCGCTTGGCCGACATCCCTAATATTGTGGGCGTAAAAGACGCAACAGGCGATGTGCCACGTGGTCAGGAATTATTGGCTGGCTTAAACGGCAAAAACATGGTGGTTTACTCGGGTGATGATGCGACGGCATATCAACTGATGCTACACGGCGCACAAGGCAATATTTCTGTAACTGCCAATGTTGCACCGAAAGCCATGAGCCAAGTTTGCGCGGCTGCAATCGCAGGTGATGCTGCAGGTGCAGAGCAACAGAACAGTACGATTGCAAATTTACACAATATTCTATTTTGTGAATCGAACCCAATTCCTGTGAAATGGGCACTTCATGAAATGGGATTAATTGGTACAGGGATTCGCCTGCCATTAACTCCGCTTGCAGAACAATATCGTGCACCGTTACGCGAAGCCCTTCAGGCTGCGGGTGTCATTCAATAAAAGAGCTTAGTATGATGCAATTACGTTTTGGTTTTATCGCCGCACTTTCAGTATTGAGTTTGGCTGGTTGTAGTTCTCTGGCCATTAACAATGGTTCATTGGACTATAAAGACACCACCACTTTAGCACCACTTCAATATCCTGAAGGTTCTGTGGTTCGACCTGCAACGCCATTGTATCCTGCACCAAGCGTTGACCCGCTCGCAACGGCCAATGCGCCTAAGCTTGAAAATTCACGTGGCAACCGTTTTGCAATGCCACGTCCTGAAGCTGTGCAAGCGAATACGACTGTTGAAGACAGTACTCAAATTGGCCGTCCTCAGCCTGTAGTTGATGGAAACCAAAATCCGTTACTCAAAATTGATGGAAATTCTGCTACAATTTGGCAATACACTCTTGCCACTCTCAGCAGTCTGAATTACAGCATTGTTGGTCAAAGTAAGAACCGTTACGAGGCAACCATTAAGGTCGATCAACAGATTTATGTCTTAAGATTGACCTCTGTCGGTTCGAGCAACAACTTAGCCGTGTTCAATGCCGATAACAGCTTTGCAGACCAAGAAAAAGCTGCAGATCTGTTGGCCCAGATTTACCAAAATTGGCCAGCCTAGCCGTACTAGGCATTTTTTTTTGAAAAAGGTTCCCTCATGTTAAAACAAACCTTGCTCTATACTGGTAAAGCGAAATCTGTTTATACCACAGACAGTGCAGACCACCTGATTTTAGTCTTTCGTGATGATGCCTCTGCGTTCAATGGCGAAAAAATCGAACAACTAGATCGTAAAGGTAAGGTGAACAACCGTTTTAACGCCTTTATCATGGAAAAATTGGCTGAAGCGGGTATCGAAACTCACTTTGAAAAGCTACTTACACCAAACGAAGTATTGGTGAAAAAATTAGACATGATTCCTGTAGAATGTGTAATTCGTAACTACGCTGCAGGTTCACTTTGCCGTCGTTTAGGTGTAGAAGAAGGCAAAGAATTAACCCCACCAACATTTGAATTGTTCTTTAAAGACGATGCGCTTGGCGATCCGATGGTCAATGAATCTCAAGCGATTGCTTTAGGTTGGGCTAATGCAGAACAATTGGCAAAAATGAAAGAATTAACTTACCAAGTCAACGATGTATTAAAAGCATTGTTTGATGCAGGTAACATGATTTTGGTCGACTTCAAACTTGAGTTTGGTGTATTCCACGACCGTATTGTGTTGGGTGATGAGTTCTCTCCAGACGGTTGCCGTTTATGGGACAAAGACACCAAGAAGAAACTCGACAAAGACCGTTTCCGTCAAGGTTTAGGCGGTGTGGTTGAAGCTTATGAAGAAGTTGCTGCACGTTTAGGCATCGACTTAGACAATATCTAATTCAAGCTTTTCAATTTTAAAAGCTGAATTCCCAAAACCGAGCAACATTGCTCGGTTTTTTGTATTTTGCTGTAGACCAAACAGGGTTTACAAACCAAATCTTTGAAAAAATCGCCCCATCCACAATGCCCAGTCTGTCTGCCTATTTTTAAATTTATCTGAATTTAAATTGTGTATTCTGCAATTCCGTGTATGCTTGTTGTCATACTAGAAAAATATGAAGTTCGTTTTAATCGTCTAAGTCCGTAGTTTTATTTTGTAATCCTTCGTTTGTTCAGATTTTAAGTCGCATCTTTTTCCCAGTTATTCCAAATCTTTTTTAGATTGCAACATATTAAAATTCAGCAGGATATTTCCCTATGTCAAATCCGACAATGAAAGGCACGGTAAAGTGGTTTAACGAAACTAAAGGTTTTGGTTTTATTCAACCAGAATCTGGTCCAGATGTGTTTGCGCATTTCAGCGAAATCGCACACTCAGGCTTCAAGACTTTACACGAAGGTCAGCAAGTTGAATTCAGCATTGCGCAAGGTCAAAAAGGCCCGAATGCTGTAAACATCAAACCGCTTTAAACCTTTGAATGCAGCACTCAAGGCTGCAAACAAATCTAAAAAAGCTCAAGTTGATTCTTGAGCTTTTTTATGCCAATACTTTTACAAATATCTTTTCAGCTATACCAAATCGCTTAGGATTGAGTCTGCTGCCAACGACGTTGTTGTAAACGCTCACCTTCCACTTCACGTTTATTACGTGCCGACTCATACAACTTTGTGCCTTTCAGTTCAGGCGGCAAATAGTCCTGTAGCACAAAATGCTCTGGGTAATTGTGCGGATACAAATAATCTACGCCATAGCCTTGTTCTTTCATCAGTTTGGTCGGTGCATTACGCAAATGCAGTGGCACAGGTAAGTTGGCGGTTTTTTCAGCCAAATCCATGGCTTTATTAATTGCCAAATAAGTACTGTTACTTTTGGCACTGGTTGCCAAATATACTGCACATTGTCCTAAAATAATCCGCGCTTCGGGCATACCCAGCACTTGTACAGAGCGGAAACACTCGCCTGCCAATAACAAGGCATTCGGATTTGAATTGCCAATATCTTCCGAAGCAGCAATCAACATGCGACGCGCAATAAAGCTCGGGTCTTCACCGCCTTTGAGCATGCGCGCCATCCAATACAATGCAGCATCGGGGTCACTGCCACGAATTGACTTAATAAAAGCCGATACCAAATCATAATGTTGCTCGCCTGACTTGTCATAACGGGCAATGTTTTGTTGCGCAACCTTGACCACAATCGCGTTGGTGATGATATTTTCCACCTCGGGTTCAAAGGTGCTTGCCACCAAGTCCAGTAGGTTTAAAGCCTTGCGTGCATCACCTGCAGCAAACTGAATCAGAGCATCAAATTCTTCAATCTGAATATAACGGTCTTTTAAGAATTGATCTTGCTGAATGGCTTGAGTAAGCAAAGTCTGAATCGAATCGGCATCTAAAGCCTTTAAGGTATAGACCTGACAACGTGAAAGCAGCGCACTATTGACTTCAAAAGATGGATTTTCCGTGGTCGCACCAATTAAGGTGATTTTGCCCTTTTCCACCGCATTTAATAAGGCATCTTGCTGCGACTTATTAAAGCGATGAATTTCATCAATAAACACCACTGGTGTGAGCAAATCGCCGCCTTCGGCAATAATTTCACGCAGCTCTTTGACCCCAGTATTCAAGGCAGAAAGGCTGATAAAAGGACGATCTACCGCCTGCGCCAACAGCAAAGCGATGGTGGTTTTCCCCACCCCTGGTGGCCCCCAGAAAATAATTGAAGGCAAATGCCCCTGATCAATCATTTGGCGTAACGGCGCTTGCTCACCTAAAAGATGATCTTGACCAATAATTTGCGATAAATCGCGTGGACGCAAACGCTCAGGCAGTGGAATATGACTCTCTGACATCTTGTTATTTCTATACTTGACTTCAACCTAGTCTACTATGATCTCAAGCTTTGGAGTATTTCTAATCGTACCGATTTATCGCTAAAACACGATTCAAGGTTTATTCTGCAGTATGAATTAACGCACCCAACGCACCACATAATCTTCTATATCTTCTTCTGCAACATCCAGTTCTGAAATACAACGCCCTGCCGCAGATTTTTTGGCTTTAATCACACTTTGGCGTGAGCCCGTATTTAAGTAATGCCAAGATGGCAAATTTTTGCCCTGTTTTAAACGACGATAGGCACAACTTGGCGGCAACCAGTGAATTTTTTCTAGTTTTTCGGGGGTAAGTTGAATGCAATCGGGCACAAAGTCAAAGCGATTGGCATAATCTGAACAACGTGCTGTGTTACAGTCCAGTAACTTGCACGCCACTTTGGTATAGGCCACTTCTTGCGTGTCTTCATCTTCTAGTTTGACCAAACAGCATAAACCGCAACCATCGCACAAGGCTTCCCATTCCGCAGTATTTAAGGCATTCAGCGGATAGTTTTTCCAAAATTCAGGTCGTAATTGATCAGACATAGCGCACAGAAAATAACAAAACTGCGTCATTATAACAGCCTTGTTTCAACTTGTTGCTTTTGTTTAGTCTTTAAATGAATCAAACACTTAACTCAAACAACTGAACATTTAATACACAAAAACAAAACAGTGTGCTGCGTTCAGCTCCCTATACTAAATTCAGAAGCTATAAAAACACATGGAGAACAATTATGTTTCGTTGGGCTATAATCTTCGCAGTGATTGCGTTAATCGCGAGTTTACTTGGTTTTGGTGGTGTCGCAGGTTTATCCAAAGACTTTGCCATTATTTTATTGGTGATTGCTGTGATTTTGGCAATTGTTGGTTTCCTCTCTCGCGGAAAAATCTAGTGACCTCGTCTATAAATTCCTAAAAATCAGATAAAAAAGAAGGATTTTTCCTTCTTTTTTTATGTCCGCTTTTTACGCAACAAATGCCAATTTGGCTATTTTAAAAATATTTTCTCACATTTATAGGCAGTATTTACCCTGTTTTTAAAAATGCGTGCCATATTATTATGCTTTAATCATGGCATTGAAAACGATAAGGAATAAGGCATGGCTTTAGCAATCAAAACTCGCGAAATTGAATATACGGCTGCAGATGGCAGCAAACTGATCGGTTATTTTGCTGCACCAGAAACAGCACAAGCTGTCGCGGGGGTGATTGTCGCACCTGAATGGTGGGGACGTAACGAATACACCGAACAACGCGCGCGTGAATTGGCTGAACATGGTTTTGCAGCCTTAGCGATTGATATGTATGGCGATAAAAAAGTCACCACCACCGCAGCCCAAGCCAATGAATGGATGATGCAAACTTTTGCAGATGCTGACACAATTGTGACTCGTGCGTCTGCAGCTTTGGACACTTTAGCTGCCCAACCTGAAGTAAATCGCGATAAACTCGCTGCAATTGGTTTCTGTTATGGCGGCAAAGTCGTTCTGGATTTGGCTCGTTCTGGCGCAGCATTAAAAGCAGTGGTGACCTTCCACGCCAACCTCAGCCCGAAAGCCCCTGCACAACAAGGTCAGGTACAAGCCGAGATTTTGGTGTTGCATGGTGAACTGGACAGCATGGTGACTTTAGACGACGTCGCAAGTTTCCGTGAAGAAATGCACGCGGCTCAAGTAGAGCATGAAGTGATTATTTTTGAAGATGCCAAACACGGCTTTAGTAACCCTCAAGCCGATGAACGTGCCAAAGCCAATGGGGTCGATTTAGGCTATAACGCATCGGCAGAGCAACAAGGTTTAGCTACCATGTATGAAGTGTTGGATCGTCGTTTAGCAGATTAATCTGCTGTTCACATTACGCAGCATATACTCAACGCAAGCCAAGAAAATTTTAAAGAAGAGGATATAACAATGACTGAGCAATGCCCTTATTGCAATTTTGATGATTATGATGTTTTGGCAAAAAATGAATTTGGGGTAATTTTGCCTGAACCCAATGCCCTGTCTAAAGGACATTGCGTGATCATTCCGCTACGTCACGTCGGCTCTTTTTTTGACATTACAGACAAAGAACGTAAAAGTTTATTGTCTTTATTAGAATTGGCGCGCAATGAGTTGCAATTGCGTCATCAACCTGCAGGTTTCCATGTGGGTTTTAATGATGGCGATGTGTTTGATGCTAAATCTGAGCATTTACACATCCACATTATTCCACGCTATGAAGGTCAGACCTTAAAATTGGATAACCGTTGGGGTATGAGCGGTCAAATTTAAACCACGACTCGTTTTATCCCAAACCAAGTGAAACCAAACCTAAAGAAGAAGATGCACGCTCATCTTCTTTTTTTATGCACGTAATTCCCACGCCAGTTTGGCTATACTAAGCCGCTACTTTACAAACTGGGTTCGCATGACTGCTTTTTCATTTTCCGATGCTCTCCTCACGTGGTTCGATCAACACGGACGCCATGACCTGCCGTGGCAAGTCGCCGATGATCCCTATGCGGTGTGGGTGTCTGAAATCATGCTGCAACAAACTCAGGTCAAAACCGTATTGCAATATTTTGAGCGTTTTTTGCAGCGCTTTCCGACAGTGCAAGATTTAGGACGTGCAACTTGGGATGAAGTTGCACCGTATTGGGCAGGTTTAGGCTATTACGCCCGCGCCCGCAACTTGCATAAAGCCGCAGCCATTGTGGCACAGCAAGGACATTTTCCAAGTACGCTCGAACAGTGGATGGCTTTGCCGGGCATTGGTCGCTCTACGGGTGGTGCCATGATGTCGCTGGGTTTACGCCAATACGGCGTCATTATGGATGGCAACGTCAAACGGGTTTTAGCACGTTTTTTTGCTATTGAAGATGATTTATCCAAACCTGTACATGAACGTGCCATGTGGCAACTGGCAGAACAGCTCTGCCCCGAAGTGCGTAATCACGACTATACGCAGGCTATTATGGATTTGGGCGCCACCATTTGTACCCCCAAAAAACCACTGTGCTTATATTGCCCAATGCAACAACACTGCAAAGCACATCAACAAGGTTTAGAACAGGAATTGCCCTTTAAAAAACCGAAAAAAACTGTGCCTATTAAAGCTGCACAAGTCTTGGTGTTGCAATGTGCAGATCAATGGTTGTGGCAACAACGTTCTCATACAGGGCTTTGGGGTGGACTATGGTGTTTGCCTGTTATTGAAGATGCACAGGCTTTTGAACAACTGTGTCAAAGCTTGAGCCTTAAACACGTACAGCAGCGCGCACAGATTTCGCATAGCTTTACCCATTTCACTTGGCAGCTTGAAGCTCTGTGTTTTCAGGTCGATGCTGATCTACAAGAACACTTGGCAATTGAACTGAATGCAGAATGGTATAGTCCAGAACAAGCCGGCGATTTGGGCATTCCAACCGCCATGAAAAAATTGATCTCGGCAATCAATCTGTGACATAGTCAAGCATCGTGATGAATGAAATTTTTGCTTTCACTGCCATTACAAGGATGTCTTATGTTTCGATGGATTGCTGTCTTAAGCCTGTCACTCTTCACCTTATTGATTGCGGCCTGTAGTTCTGCACCGAAACGTCCTAGTACCCCACTCCCGCCTGCCTTGGTGCAAAAACTCAATCAAATGAGTTTAAAAACTCGCTTGCCCATTCCTGTGCAGGGCATTAAAGCGCATCAGTTGAATGACACTTGGGGTGCATCTCGCAGTAGCGGACGTTTACATGAAGGCATCGACATCATTGCTCCGAAAGGCAGCAAAGTGTATAGCGCCACAGAAGGTTTAATTGCAGACTTACGCGATAATCGCTTAGGTGGTAAAGTAATTTGGATATTAGGGCCTGCAGGCACTTGGCATTATTATGCACACTTAGATGGACACAAACGCGGTTTAAACGTGGGCGATTATGTCAAGGCAGGAACGCATATTGGCTATGTCGGCAATACAGGCAACGCCCAACACACTGCTGCACATTTGCATTACGGACTTTATTTAAATGGTAAAGGACGCGGCGCAGTCAACCCTTATCCTTATTTACGTTAATTTTGTTAGGAACATTTCATGTCTGATGCCTTGATAAATCGATTGGTGGAATTTGCAGAATCTGGCAATCAACAAAAAATTGTGTTGGCAGGACAAGTCCATCAAGGCTGGGTCATGGAAATTACTGAAGATGCCCTGCTCATCAGCACAGGTTATTCAGATAAAGTCGGTAAAGACAACTGGATTTCCTTTCACGATCTGCAACAGGCAGAACTATATTATTGGGATAACCAACATGACCAATGGGCAGCATTTCAGCTTTAAGTCCGTCCCATTTATATCTATTCAGCTATCTATTCAACAAGGAGAATGACCCATGACGATACAACGCTGTGGTTGGTGTTCCGATGATCCGCTCTATATTACCTATCATGATTTAGAGTGGGGACAAGCTGTATTTACCGAAGCGCATTTATTTGAAATGCTGTGTTTGGAAGGACAGCAAGCAGGTTTGTCTTGGATTACTGTATTAAAAAAACGTGAGGCGTATCGTCAACATTTTTTCCAATACAGCATTGCTGAAATTGCCGCATTTAGTGATGATGATCTTACGCTCAAATTACAAGATGCTGGATTAATTCGCCATCGAGGCAAATTACAAGCAATTCGTGACAACGCACGTGCATGGCAAAAACTAAAAGATGCCGATATAGACGTCGTGACATGGCTTTGGGATTTTGTCGCACAGCGACCTATTAGGAATGATGTACCTGACTATCGTCTTGCACCTGCACAAACCAACGCCAGTGTTACCATGTCGAAAGCCCTAAAGAAAAATGGTTTTAAATTTGTAGGCCCGACCACCTGCTATGCTTTTATGCAAGCTGTAGGCATGGTCGATGATCATGAAAATCACTGTCACTTTAAAACAACATCTTAAAGCAACATCCAAGCTTTAGTATTCAAAACTGCTCAACCCATAATAGCAAGATCACCAATCAATACAGTCAGCCTTATGACAAGGACGGTGCAATATGAGTAATACCATTCGAGCCTATGCCGCAATGCAGGCAGGTGAAGCCCTGCAAGCCTATCAATTTGATGCGGGTGAACTGCAGGCGCATCAGGTAGAAGTCAAAGTCGAATATTGTGGCTTATGCCATTCCGATCTTTCAGTCATTCAAAATGACTGGCATTCCTCAGTATATCCTGTGGTGGCAGGACATGAAATTATTGGCACGATTACTCAATTGGGCAGTGAAGCCAAAGGTTTAACCGTGGGGCAACGTGTAGGCATTGGCTGGACTGCAGACAGTTGCCAACACTGCGATGCCTGTATTGCAGGCGAACAAGTGCTGTGCAGCAATGGCACCACCGCAACCATTGTGGGACATGCAGGTGGTTTTGCCGATAAAGTCCGTGCAGGTTGGCAGTGGGTCATTCCATTACCCGATGAGGTCGATCCTGTCAGTGCAGGGCCTTTGCTCTGTGGTGGAATTACCGTATTTGATCCGATCTTGAAACATCAAATTCAGGCAGTACATCATGTTGCGGTGATTGGTATTGGTGGCTTGGGGCATATCGCCATCAAATTATTAAAAGCATGGGGCTGTGAAATTACGGCGTTCAGTTCCAATCCAGACAAAACCGCAGAATTACTGGCTATGGGTGCAGACCATGTAGTGAACAGCCGTGATGCTGCTGCCCTTAAAACCCAGCGTGGCAAGTTTGACCTGATTTTAAGTACGGTAAACGTAAGCTTGGACTGGAATGCTTATTTAAGTACGCTTGCACCACATGGCACTATTCACATGCTAGGTGTAGCGCTAGAACCCATGCAAATTAAGGCGGGCAGCTTAATTGGCGGTGCAAAATCGGTTACTGGTTCATCGACAGGTTCGCCTGCAGCGCTGCGTCAATTACTACAATTTGCAGCACGCAAACAGATTGCCCCGCAAGTCGAAGTTTTTCCAATGTCACAGATCAATCAGGCCATTGAACATTTGCATCAAGGCAAGGTTCGCTATCGGGTGGTGTTAAAGGCCGACTTTGACTGATTTTTAAGTTAAATCAGGATAGTCAAATATATTTATGTCTCTCTTTATTTAGGTAAAACCGCTCATCTAAAAACCTAGATAACATGAAGATACTCGGAAATGTCATCCACAACCTGCGTAGCATTAGACCATTATTGTTTTTGCGAAATAATGAAAGGGATACAAGCATTAAACAGGTTTTGTGGATGACAATGGTTTTGCCCACTTTTGCCGAAACAAAAGTGGGTCGAACCGAAGGTTAATCCAATTATTGGACGACAAGCCCACAGAACGCTGTCTTAATCATTTTACGATTACAATAAAAATTTTCCTGCAGCTCAAACTAAATCAGAGTTTTCTTAATTTGCTCACAGCGAATCCTGAATTGATAAGATTTATGTATAAAAAATGTTTTAGATATTCAGTCTGTTATAGAATAAACTGCGTAAGCAGCATATATTAAAACGTTGAATCGATACCTGCTTCAACGCAGGTATCAAAATAGAAAAGTCTGTAAAAAAGTCTGCTAAGATGAATGCTGCTTTTTTAACTATAAAATGAATTTGAGAAAACCTATGAGTAAAGCCTTACCCATCGCTGTTGCTGTAATTTTAGGCGGTGCTGCACTTGTTCCTGTTTATTATGCCTCTCAAAACCCTGCGGTTGCGACTTCTAAGGCGTCTGCAAATGCCTCAGCCGTTGAAAAAATCAGCTACGCTTTGGGTTATGAAGTGGCACATCAAACCCCACCAGAGCTGGACATCAACAGCTTTGTAACAGGTGTGCGTGAAGGTCATGCGCGTAAACAACCTGCTTATACTGAAGAAGAACTACAAAAAGCCTATGAACAGTTCCAGCAAGAGTTGCAACAAAAACAAGCGACTCAAGCACAAGCTGCCCAAACTGCCAGTGATTCATTCTTAACTGAAAATGGTAAAAAAGCAGGCGTACAAACCACAGCATCTGGCTTACAGTACCAAGTCGTTAAAGAAGGTACAGGCAAACAGCCAACAGCAAGCTCTGTGGTGAAAGTGCACTACACCGGTAAACTGGTCGATGGCAAAGTATTTGATAGCTCAGTACAACGTGGCGAACCAATTGAATTCCCACTGAACCAAGTGATTCCAGGTTGGACTGAAGGCTTACAACTTATGAAAGAAGGCGGCAAAGCCACGCTGTATATCCCATCACAATTGGGCTACGGTGAACAAGGCGTACCGGGTATGATTCCTGCCAACAGCACCTTAATTTTTGATGTTGAACTGATTGAAGTGAAATAACAACATCGCCCTTTCAGGAGAGCTTGGCTCTCCTGTATTGTCTTAGGACGGAAATAATGAAAAAACACCTCGCCCTTGTGTGTATTGCGCTACTCAGTAGCAGTGGTTTTGCAAAAACAGTGACCAATAAAAGCCCTGTTGCAGATCAGGTGGGTTATAGCTTTGGCTATTTAATGGGGCGCAGCAATGCTGAAACGCTAAAAGACATTGATTTAGAAGCCTTTATGACAGGCTTAAAAATGGCTACCCAAGACCAGCCTGCCAGTCTGAGCGATGAAGAAATGGCGCGGGTTTTAACCCAATTTAGAAAACAAGCCGAAGCCAAACAACTGATTGAACTAAAAAAAGTAGCCGATGCCAATGCAAAAATTGGGCAAGCCTTTTTAAGTAACAATGCAAAAAAGGCAGGGGTAAAAGTCACTAAGTCTGGCTTGCAATATCAAGTCTTACAAGCGGGTGCAGGTAAATCACCAAAAGCCACCTCGACTGTCAAAGTGCATTATGAAGGTCGCCTAATTGATGGTACGGTATTTGACAGCTCCATTGCTCGTGATCAGGCTGCTGAATTTCAGGTGAGTCAAGTCATTCAGGGCTGGACTGAAGGTTTACAGCTAATGAAAGTCGGTGCCAAATACCGCTTCTTCATTCCTGCTGCATTGGCCTACGGTCAAATTGGCTCAGGTGATGCCATTGAGCCAAACAGCACGCTTATTTTTGATGTGGAACTCTTAGAGATTTTAAAATAATCACCACTCACACTTTTGATCAAGCGCTGAGAGAAAAATACCGCAATTTAAATTGCGGTATTTTTTTACTTTGATGTTTGGGATGCATTCAACAGCGATTTCTGTATTTATGGTTTTAAATGACGTGGTCTAAAGCCTGTTGCCAATAAACCAATCGCATATGCCAGCACACCCACTACACATAGTGCAGTCACTTCAGCCACACGCATCCACTGTGATACATCACCGTTATACCAAGTTAAGGCGTACCACAACGCAGCAATCATCACCGCATTGGCAACGGAAAATTGCAGAATAAGTTTTTTCCAGTGAGCACCAAAACGGAAAATCTTGCGCTGATGCAAATAAAAATACAGCATGCCAGCATTGACCAAAGCCGAACCTGAAGATGCCAATGCCAATGCCATGTGCTCAGCTTCCCAATCAATCAGTTTAAAGAAGCCAATGAACACCACGTTTAAAATGGCATTGGCTGCTACGGCCATTAAACCAACACGTACTGGGGTTTTGGTGTCTTGCTGCGCATAAAAGCCTGGTGCAAAGACCTTAATCAGCATGAATGAAATTACCCCTGCACTCATACATTGCAAGGCCAAAGCCGTCATTTGTGTGTCTTGAAAGGTAAACTGACCACGCTCAAACAAGGCCTGAATAATCGGGGTGGACAACATAAACAGTGCAATACTGGCAGGTACACCCACCAAAATAATCACTCGTGCCGCCCAGTCCATCATGCCACGGAATTTGTCCATATTCTGTTCTGCATGACGTGCAGACAGTGACGGTAAAATAACCGTACCAATCGCCACACCAATTAAACCCAGTGGCAACTCTGTCATACGTTCTGCACTATACAACCAAGATACCGAACCATCCTGCATAAAAGAGGCCCAAATGGTATTGAGTAACAGGTTAATTTGCGTGACCGAAACCCCAAACAAAGCAGGCAGCATCAGCTTCATAATCCGATCCACACCTTCATGTTTAAAATCAACCTTGGGGGGAATCAGCAGTTTTTTACGCCACAATTCAGGAATTTGAATTGCAAGTTGTAAAGCCCCCGCAATAATCACTGCCCAGCCCAGCGCCATAATTGGCTCTGCCATGTACGGCGTGAGCCATAGTGCCCCTGCAATCATTGCTAGATTCAGCAATACAGGTGCAAAGGCAGGCGTAGTAAATGAGCCGTAGCTGTTTAAAATACTGCTGGCAAATGCCGTTAACGACATAAACAACAAATAAGGAATGGTCAGGCGGAACATATCTGTCGCCAAAGCAAACTTAGCAGGGTCGCTATGGAAGCCCGGTGCGTAGATATACATCACTGCAGGTGCAGCCACCATGGCAACAAAGGTTAGCCCTGTCATTACTGTCATTAGACAGCCAAAGACCCGACTAATCAGAATTTGTACTTCGGCATGGGTACGACTGGTTTTGTATTCGGTCAGTACCGGAATAAAGGCCTGCGAAAATGCCCCTTCGGCAAACAAGCGCCTGAAAAAGTTGGGAATACGAAACGCCACCACAAAGGTATCGAAATCTTTACCTGCACCAAATACATTCAGCAACACCACGTCACGGACTAATCCAAGTACCCGTGACAGCATGGTCATTGCACTGACAATAAAGGTCGATCGCCAAAGCGCCATCGTTACCACCCAATTAAAAATTTAGTCGCTATTGTAATCAAAGCATCAACAAAGTTTTGTTATTGATTGATCAATTTTTTCTGTAATGTCTAAGCTTTAGCTTGAGATAACTGTTCACGAAAACGCTGCCAGTCAAAAAATGGCCCAGGGTCAGTTTTACGACCAGGGGCAATATCGGAATGCCCTGCAATATGCTGCTGAATACGTGGATACGCCTGTTGCAAGGCCTGCACCACTTGTACCAAACGTGCATACTGTACCTCTTCAAAAGGTAAATCGTCACTGCCTTCCAGCTCAATACCTATCGAATAATCATTACATTCAGACTGTGCCATATAACTCGAACGCCCTGCATGCCAAGCCCGATCTGCAAAATTGACAAATTGTAGCACTTCGCCTGTTCTTAAAATCAGCAAATGTGCCGACACTTGCATGCCCTGAATAGTCTGAAAATAAGGATGCTGCGACCAATCCAGCTGATTTTGAAAAAACTGCTCAATATAGCCCCCACCAAATTGTGACGGCGGCAAACTAATATTGTGGATAACCAGCAATTGAATCTCTTGGTCTGTCGGACGGGCGTTGAAATTCGGAGATGGGACTTGTCTTGCCCCCTGTAATTGTCCTTCAACCACCTGAAACGACGGCTCATGCTGCATAAGGCAACCCTCAAGCAATTAGAAAAGAAAAATAGAAGTCTATTTCAGTTTAATGCCAAGCCATGGCAATGAACATCTTAAATTACACCCGAACGTGGCTAAAAAATACATCCAGACGCAGAACAATGCTAATATAACGCGCAATTTTCATGGGCAAAACCGACACGGAAAATCTTATGAGCATCTCTCCATCTTTGCTTGAACACTCTATCCAAATCAATATTCAGCAAGCGCTGCAAGAAGATATTGGCGATGGTGATATTACCGCATTACTGACCCCTGAAGATGAGCAGGCCACTGCGACCATTATCAGCCGCGAAGATATGATTCTGGCAGGCCAGCCGTGGGTAAATGCACTGATTCAAGCTTACGATGCCAATGTTCAAGTGACTTGGTTGAAAAATGATGGAGATCGAGTTGCTGCTAACGAAGCCTTTTTAAAATTGGCAGGTTCAGCTCGCAGTCTATTAACCGTAGAGCGTCCTGCATTGAATTTTGTGCAAACCTTGTCTGCGGTTGCCACCAAAACTGCGGCTTATGTACAACAGCTTGAAGGCTTAAACACCAAATTATTAGATACCCGTAAAACCTTACCAGGTTTACGTATTGCACAAAAATATGCCGTGACTGTCGGTGGCGGTCAAAACCATCGTTTAGGCTTGTTTGATGCCTTTTTAATTAAAGAAAACCACATTATGGCAGCGGGTGGCATTACTCAGGCAATTGCCAAAGCACATGCCATTGCTCCAGGTAAGCCTGTAGAAGTTGAAGTGGAAACTTGGGATGAACTCAATCAAGCTCTCGATGCCAAAGCCGATATTGTGATGCTAGACAACTTTAGCCAGCAACAGATGATTGATGCTGTTCAGCATGTGGCGGGTCGTTGCAAACTTGAGGCATCTGGCAATATCACCATTGAAAATTTACGTGAAGTGGCCAGCACAGGCGTTGATTATATTTCGATGGGTGTCTTGACCAAAGATGTGAAAGCTATTGATTTATCGATGCGTTTCAATGCTTAAACTTAGATAAGTTGAAATTCAGGAGGCAAACTTGCCTCCTTTTTTATGCCTGAATTTCTACTCAATCATCATCTTCGTTGTCGTTGTCGTTGTCGTTGTCGTTGTCGTTGTCGTTGTCGTTGTCGTTGTCGTTGTCGTTGTCGTTGTCGTTGTCGTTGTCGTTGTCGTTGTCAGAAGCTTGACCGAGTACGCTACGATTGTCTTCATTTTCACGTTCTGAACGTGAATCACATGCGGTCAGTAGCAACATCATTGCAGACATCAAAATAATCAGTAATTTCATGGGCATCTTCCTGTTTTAAACATTTTTGATCATCTTAAAAGAATCCACGCATCGGTATTGTATAATTTTGATTCAGCCCTCCTGACATGATTCAAGCGCATCCATAAAAAAACGCATCCGAAGATGCGTTTAAAACAGTGGTACAATCTTAGAAAACTTGGTTTACCAACCTAAAGCCTGTTGCTGTTTTTTCACCAATTCCTGAATACCTTTTTCTGCCATTTCCAACATGGCATTGCACTGCACGCGAGTAAACGGCTTGTCTTCTGCAGTACCCTGAATTTCAATAAATTCACCTGCTTGGGTCATGACTACGTTTAAATCAGTCTGGCAGTTTGAATCTTCTTCATAGCACAAATCCAGTAATACCTCATCTTGGTACATGCCTACAGAAATTGCAGCCACCAAACCTTTTAATGGGTCATGCTTAATTTTTTTCTTTTCTAGCAATACATTCATGGCATCAATTAATGCCACTGCCGCACCTGTAATGGCTGCAGTACGGGTACCGCCATCGGCCTGAATCACATCACAGTCAATAGTAATGGTGTTTTCACCCAGTTTTTTTAAATCGACCATGGCACGTAAACTGCGACCAATCAAACGCTGAATTTCCTGCGTACGCCCGCTTTGTTTGCCACGTGCTGCTTCACGGTCACTGCGGGTATGCGTTGAACGTGGCAACATGCCATATTCTGCTGTCACCCAGCCCTGCCCCTGACCTTTTAAAAAGCGAGGTACAGAGTTATCAATACTTGCGGTACACAAAACTTTGGTATGACCGAACTCAACCAAAACTGAACCTTCAGCATAGCGAGTATAGTTACGGGTAATTTTTACCTCACGTAATTGGTCTAAGGCTCGTTGGTCAATACGCATAATGGGTCCTTATTTTTGGCTCAAATAAATTGCCCGCAAGTATAACAGATGCCACAGCGCAGGTCGCTTTTCCAAAGCTTGACGTGTGCTGTTTCGGTAAATTTTGCCTGTATTTTTACAAAGTGGCTTCATTCATCTTTTAGTATTATCGTGAAACACAGGTTTTTGTTAGACTGCGCGGCACTGGCAGAATCAGGAAATACAATGTCGATTCGGGAAGAACGAAAACAACAAAGTCGTCAGGCAATTATGGATGCAGTGCTGCAACTCAGCAGCGCAGGACGTGCATTTAGCAGCATTAGCTTAAGAGAAATTTCACGACAGATTGGACTGGTGCCCACCGCATTTTATCGGCATTTTCAAGATATGGATGAGTTGGGGCTAGATTTGGTCGATCAAGTTGCCTTGCACATTAAAGGTATTTTGTATCAGTTGGGACAAGCTTATTTATACCAACCCGATGCACAGACCGAAAAGGCATTGACCCTATTTTTTAAATCTGTCGATCAACATCCACAACAATGGATTTTTTTAATTGCCGAACGCTGGGGCGGTTCGACCATTTTACGGCAAGCCATCGCCCGTGAAATTGATTTTTTAATTGAAGATTTAGCTAATGATTTACAACGGGTCGAAAGCGTACAACATTTTCAGCATGCTGAAGATTTTCACATTCTGGCCAATATTTTAATTAATTTATCGTTAAATTGGGCAATGAGCTGGATTGGTTTAGAACGCCAATTTGAAGCCGAAAAATTACCTGAACAACAGCAGCGTTTTATTCAACAAACCATTACTCAAGTACATTTATTATTTCGTGGCATTTGCCACTGGCAACGTCCGCAGCCTGTCGCAGATTAAACATACAACACACTTTTAACCTGCATTAAAAAAACCGCAATGACGTTGCAATCATTGCGGTTTTTAGCGATGCGCTGCTGATTCAGCCTTGCATCATCTTGTTATTGCATCTGCTTATTTCTTAGCTTTACGCTCTTGATCAACCAAGTAGTTCACTACTTGAATCACTTTGCCGTTATCGCCTTGAACGATATATTTACCATTCACCACCACCGCAGGTACACCTGTCAATTGGTACTGACGCGCCAATTGTTTAGCTTGTGAAATTTTAGAGGTGATCGCAAACGAGTTAAACATGCTGTTAAATTTCGCTTCAGGTACACCATATTTCACAAAGAATTTAGCTTGTGATTGCTGGTCAAAAATTTGCTGACCTTTGTCATGAATGGCATGGAAAAGTGGCAAGTGAGTTTTCTTGCGCACACCCAAAGCTTCAGACACATAATAACCACGTGCATTCATTTCCCAAACAGGATTCATGGCTGCAGGAGTACGCACAAAATTCACATCTTTAGGTAACTGGCGTAACCATGTTTGCATATATGGTTCTAAAGTAAAGCAGTGACCACAGCCATACCAAAAGAACTCACGCACTTCAATTTTACCCGGTACATCAACCTTACCCGGGTTGGCGACAACGCTATAATCTTTACCTGCTACAAAATTTGCCGCCATAGTGCTACCAGAAATAGCAAAGATGGCAGTTGCCAAACTACCTAAAAGGAATTTTTTCATTGCGTTTATAATCCTCTAAATCATTCTGTTTAGTGTATGGCAACACTATAAATCAATTATGCTGATTTCGTTTTCCTTCTGTGAACTTTTTTACAGCTTTTATCGCTTTTTTTAGAATTAACGCTACACTAGGGTTTATATCTATTTTTCCAATTATCACGACCCAATTGAGGTGGCACCCATGTCGCATTTGAATGTTGATCCACAAGAAATTGCCAAATTTGAAGCATTTGCAGCCATATGGTGGGATCAGCATTCCGAGTTCCGTCCCCTGCACATGATTAATCCACTGCGCTTAAACTGGATTGATGAGCACGCAGGCGGCTTGGCAGGCAAAAAAGTGCTAGATGTCGGCTGCGGTGGTGGTATTTTGGCTGAAAGCATGGCGCGTCGCGGTGCCAATGTGCTTGGAATCGATATGGGCGAAGCACCTTTAAATGTGGCACGCCTGCATGCAGAACAAGAAGGTGTACAAAATATTGAATATCGCCAAATTCCTGTTGAGCAACTGGCTAATGAGCATGCTGGTCAATACGACGTGGTGACCTGTATGGAAATGTTAGAGCACGTACCCGACCCTGCCTCAATTATTCAAGCCTGCCAAAAGCTGGTCAAGCCAGGTGGTCATGTATTCTTCTCCACCATTAACCGCAACCCTAAATCATACCTATTTGCCATTATTGGGGCAGAATACGTGCTGCGCATGCTGGCCAAAGGCACACACGATTATCATAAATTTATTAAACCCTCTGAATTGGCACATGACATTCGCCAAGCGGGTTTAAAACTCAAAGATATGACGGGTTTACACTACAACCCACTGACTAAACGCTATTGGTTGGCACCAAATGTTGATGTGAACTACATGGTCTACACGGTCAATGAGGCAACAGAATGAAAGCCGTTTTATTCGACCTCGATGGCACCTTAATTGATACCGCTGCTGATTTTATTCGCATCATTCAAGACATGTGCCGTGACAAAGGCTGTGAGATTGTGGCAGCAGATGCCATTCGTACACAGGTGTCTGAAGGTGCACGGGCAATGGTAAAACTGGTCTATCCAGAACTTGAGGTAGATGACCTTGTATTTCTTGCGCACCGACAACGCTTTTTAGACCTGTACGGCGCAGATATTGCGGTAGAAACCGATCTGTTCGAGGGCATGTATCCACTGCTCGAAGCTTTGGAACAGCGTAAAATTCCGTGGGGAATTGTCACCAATAAACCACGCTGGCTCAGTGAAGCCTTACTCAAGGCACTGAATTTAACTGACCGCTGTGCGGTTTTGGTCTGCCCTGAAGATGTCAGCCACACTAAACCAGACCCAGAACCCATGTATTTGGCAGCCAAACAGATTGAAATTGCCCCTGAAGATTGTATTTATGTGGGCGACCATCCACGTGATATTGATGCAGGCCGCAATGCCAATATGTACACCATTTTGGCCGCTTACGGTTATTTACCGTTACAACACAAAGATGACTTAACAGCGTGGCAAGCAGATTGTATAGTGGATTCAGTCGCTGAATTACATACGGTTTTAGATAAATTGGTGCTGCAAGCCGCAACATCAGTAAACAGCCTGAATGCCAATGCCTGAGTTGGTTCTATTACACCTGTCAAAGTACGAATATCACCTTTAAAACATGACCAATAAAAAATCAATATAGGAGGGATGACCATGAAATACTCAGAATATCAACCTCGCCCCGATCTGTTAAAAGATCGCATTATCCTCATTACCGGTGCGGGAGATGGTATTGGACGTGCCGCTGCCCTCAGTTATGCCCTGCATGGGGCCACTGTGGTATTGCATGGTCGTACCCTCAATAAACTTGAAGTCATTTATGATGAAATTGAAAGTTTAGGTGCACCACAACCTGCTATTTTACCGCTGCAACTGTCTAGCGCTTCGCCACGTGACTATGAGTTGCTGGTCGATACTCTAGAGAAACAATTCGGACGTTTAGACGGTATTTTGCACAATGCGGGCATTTTAGGTGAACGCACCGAGCTGGCCAATTACCCTGCAGATGTCTGGGATGATGTCATGGCGGTAAATTTACGTGCGCCTTTTGTCTTGACTCAGGAATTATTGCCGCTCTTGGCAAAATCAGAACATGCCTCGGTGGTATTTGCCAGTTCAGGGGTTGGCCGTGAAGCACGTGAACGCTGGGGGGCTTATTCAGTTTCTAAAATTGCGATTGAAGCAGTCAGCCAATTATTTGCCAAAGAGCAAGTTCACCCGAATATTCGCTACAACTGCATTAATCCAGGTGCGACCCGCACAGCCATGCGTGCCAAAGCCTATCCAGATGAAGATCCAAAAACCTTACCAACACCCGATGCAATCATGCCTGCCTATTTATATTTAATGGGCGATGACAGCTTACACATGAACGGTCAAAGTATTGATGCACAGGATTAGTTCTGTCGTTTGATCCGAAGAAAGGAAGCGCTTGCTTCCTTTTTTATGGACTTAACCTAGCATATTGCCAATTTTTGCACATTGATTTGCGGTAAAATGGCATCGCACAAGCATTTTCAGGTTTCTATCCTGCCTATTTTTGGCAATGCAAAGCCTGATTACCATGCTTCCACATCTCAATTCAACCTCAACGATGCAGAGAGCAACATGACTGAATTAAACAACATCACCGTGACACCACTTGAAGATGGTATGGTGTCTTTACTGATTGATGGTCAGCCTATTTCTGAAAAATATGGCATGAAGTTTGAAGCCAGCATCGTAGATGACATTCAGGCACTCGACAACGGTCAGAAAATCAAACTGTTTGATCAGTTTGTATTTTCACATACCGACCTTAATTTTGAACATGCTTACCACTATGTCACAGGCATTGAAAAACTGGACGATGCCTACAAAGTGGTTAAAAACTTTGTTTATCGTATTAAAATTGAAGGGCAACCTGAAATTGAACACGTGATTACCAAACAAGGTACACCAATGAGTACTGAAGATGTGCGCGAATTTATCAATGCACATATTCAAAAATCACTGACCGACTACACCGATTTAAACTACGCCTATTAAGCAAAAATCACGGCAACGGCGGAATAAATCGTTTTATTGGATTGATTTTATAAAATTAAACGGTTTCACAAATTAACATATATCACCTATGCTTGATATATCTCCACAACAAGCATTAGGTAAATTGTGATGACTGATATTCAACGTAAAACTGCCGTGATTCAAAGTATTGAAAGCTTACAATTAGGTCAGCATTTAATTGCGGCTTTAGATGATCGTGAAACAGCCGAAAGTATTGCCATCGCTGTGCAATCATTACAAGGCTTAACTGAACATTGGAACTAGAGCAGACCATAGCAGTACGCTGCTATGGTGATGTCTCATCCTTTCCTTAGCACAAGAAAAATCATCCCACCCCTATTTTCTGAGCGATAGCTACTAAATTTCGTATTTTGTCGCATAATAGAATCAATACCATGCCGCATCCTGCAGATGCGTATTTAAAAAATTCATGTGCTTTCTTCACAGTTTCTCTGCATTTAATGGCTAAAGTATGAACTGTGAAATAGAGATAAAAGATGAGGGGTTTACATGAAAAAGATTTTGACAGTTCTGGCAATGTCTTTCAGTGCTTTACTAAGCAGCAATTTTGCAACTGCCGCTCCTCAATTTGATCGAGACTCAGCTGACCATCCTCGTAACCAAGCACACAATAAACATGAATTTCGTGCCGATGCAGAAGAGCGCATGCAAGACAAACGCCGCATGCGTGAAGAACGTGGTGTAAAACGCTTACAACAACATAAATGGCAAACGGGTTATGTCATGCCGCAGCATTATCGTGGCAATGGTTATAAAGTCGATTATCAGGAACATAACTTGCCCCGCCCTGAACGCAAACAACAATGGTATAAAATCAACCAAGACTACATTTTGGTCGATGTCGAAAACCACCATATTTTGCGTATCGCAGGTTTATAGATCTACTGTTACGCGTACACAAGCTCTAAATCCATAGCCCAAAGTCCACTTTGGGCTTTTTTTATAGAGTGATGTCCCACACTCATCACATTGCTGTGAAATATCCCGCTCGGGCTCTCCTTGTTTTCTCCATAAAACTCACAATTCACCTCAATTTCCACCATCGTTTATCTTGAGTATTTGATTAATTTGGACACATCAACCCATATTTAAAACTGAAGGTAAATCCCATGAAAAAATTACTCAGCACCTTAGCACTGTCTTTAAGCGCAATTATCGCAACATCGGCCATGGCAGCACCCGACCATCGTTATGATGATCGTCGTCATCAAGCGAGTGCAGCATATAAACATCACGACAAGCGTTGGGACAATCCACGTCATCATGCACAGTGGGAACAAAAGCGTTATGATCAAAAACGCGTGAATCCAAGTCGTGACTGGCGTGTAGGTCAAAACCTCCCACGCGGATATGATGCGAACCGCTACAAAGTCAGTGATCGTGAAGCACGTCGTTTACCCAACACAGGTCGTTATCAGCAGTGGTATAAAGTCAACGGTGACTATGTGCTGATTAATGAGCGCACCCAGCGTATTATTCGTATTATTGGCTAAAACCGTTCAGCCTGAGCTGAAAAATAGCATTTCTCCACAACACCTGAAGCACCATTCAGGTGTTTTTTTATATTTAGTCTTCCGCTGCAGAATTTTTTGATTAGAATCAAAGACAGCACCATCGATCATTACAGCAGGCCAACGAATGACTCCAACTGAAAACCCGCACAGCACAACCTTACAATATGTGCATTGGTTTAGACATTCTGCGCCTTATATCAATGCCCACCGCAATAAAACCTTTGTGATTATGTTCGATGGTGAAGCGGTTTTGCATGAAAACTTTCAGCACATTATTCATGATATTGCCCTGCTACACTCACTTGGTATTCGCCTGATTTTGGTACATGGTGCGCGCCCACAAATTAATCAAAACTTAAAATTCAGCCAAATTGATACGCCATTTCATTTGCAACGTCGTGTCACCACCCGCGAATCTTTATCGTGTGTCATGAATGCTGTTGGTTCAATTCGCCTGCAAATTGAAGCCTTATTATCGATGGGGCTAGCGAACTCCCCTATGTACGGCGCACGGATTGATGTGGTGTCGGGCAACTTTATTACCGCCAAACCGTATGGCATTCGTGATGGGGTCGATTATCAACTGACTGGCGAAGTCCGCACGGTAGATGTCGATGCCATTCAACGCCATTTAGAAAATCATAATATTGTGTTGCTCGGCCCGACAGGTTATTCCACCACGGGTGAAGTGTTTAACTTGTTGGCCGAAGAAGTGGCAACCAAAACGGCCATTCAATTAAAAGCCGACAAACTAATTTTCTTAGGCGCACAACACGGTTTGCAAAATGCTGAAGGTCAATTGCAACGTGAAGTTCATCCGCAACATTTAAATCCATATATTGAAGATGCTCAGCAACATCATCCCGAACTAGCTTTACATTTAAATGCAGCCCAAGATGCCTCATTAAACGGCGTACATCGGGTACATCTCATTTCCTATGCCTACGATGGTGCTTTACTCGAAGAACTGTTTACCCGTGATGGTTCAGGGACGATGGTGAGTGATGCACATTATGAAGAAGTGCGTACGGCCAATATTCAGGATGTAGGCGGCTTGATTCGTTTATTACGTCCTTTAGAAGAAGAAGGCGTGTTGGTCTATCGTTCACGTGAGCGTCTAGAAAATGAAATTGGACAATTTGCAGTGATTGAACGTGACGGCATGATTCTCGCCTGTGCCGCCCTATATCCAATTCCAACCACAGGTCATGAACTCAAGTCTGCCGAAATTGCCTGTGTCGCGGTTCATCCTGCTTATCGTAAATCCAACCGTGGCCGCCAAATTTTGGATTATTTAGAAGATAAAGCCAAAGCCATGGGCATTCAGCAATTATTTATTTTAACTACCCGCACCGCACACTGGTTTCTAGAACAGGGCTTTGCTCCTGCCAGTGTCGATGATTTACCCGATGCACGTCAGGCTTTATATAACTATCAACGCAACTCAATTGTGTGTAAAAAACGGCTCTAAGTGAGGTTTTTTGACAGGTTGAATGATACTGCACAACCAAAATCCAAACATGTTTCACGTGGAACATGCTGCCGATTAAATCAGGTCATCACACCTATATCTGTCAGCACGACATTGTACGGATGATCAAAATTGGCAGCATCCACACCACTGTTTAGTTTTTTTAAATAAAATTGATGCAAGGCAGGAAGAAACTTTACTTTTATCATTTATATAAAAAATTCAAAAAACTTATTCATTCAGTCAGGAAATACAAAAGCAAGATACTCCCCCTCTGTAACTATGCTTTTAACGGATTTAATAGCTAAGCTACAGAATAAACTAAAAATATTTTAAAAATACATCTTTAAAGGATGCACAAGCCTGATGATTTGCCGTACAATTAATAATTCCCTTTTTTCATTGTTTTAAAATTACGAATGGAACAAAAAAAGAGTACACAAAAACGCCATCAGCTTCTCAATGCTGCACTCGACGTATTTTCTTTATACGGATTTAGCGGCGCGAGTTTGGACGAAATCGCACAAATTGCAGAGATGCATAAGTCGAATATTTTCTATTATTATGAAAATAAAGAGGCGCTCTATGTTGAAGTACTGACCACAGTACTACAAAAATGGCTTGCGCCTTTACAAATGCTTGAAGCCGAACTTGAGCCAGAAGAAGCGATTACCAATTATCTGTTACAGAAAATTGAGGTTTCCCGTACTCAACCGAAAGCATCACGTCTATTTGCTTTAGAAGTGATTCAAGGTGCGCCACATGTTCAGGAAATTTTAAAAGGTCCTCTGAAAAAACTGGTAAAACGCAAAGCCAAAGTCATTACCATGTGGCAAGAACAAGGCAAACTGTCGAAACAGATTGACCCTGAACTGCTCATTTTGAATATTTGGGCCATTACCCAAAACTATGCTGACTTTGCCACACAAATGGAAATGGTCACAGGTAAAACCTTGCGTAACCGCAGTATGCTGCAACGCGTTTTACAACACACGGTTCACATGATGTTGTACGGTATTGTGCCTCGTCAGGACGAAATCAATGCTACAGAAGCAACTGTTGTCACGGCTGAACCAGCACAGGAAGCGCAAGAATAATCGCGCCAACCTGAACAAATATCCGAATTTAGCTCACGACCCTAGTTTTTACTCGGGTCGTGGCGTTTTGGGCAACTGTATTACTTAACACTTTGATATAACGATAATAATTTTTGTGCGCCTAGCAACAAGTTTTCTTCCCAGTCTAAATGTGCCGTATCATTGGCACCATCGGTAATGTATTTCACCGACAGCATTCGCACCCCTAATTTTTTACAGACTTTGGCAATCGCATAGCCTTCCATGTCAACCAACTGACACGGTACTTTGGGCGTACCCGTTTCAAAGCTATCCCCCGTACCACAAATGCCACTTGGCAAATGCTCAAAATAGCGTTCCAAATGAATTTCTGCAGGATGTTCCTGATCCATTGGCGTGACTCCCACCTGAAAACCCAACGGAGAAACATCCATATCGCGCTGCACAAACTGGCACACTTCCACCAAAGCATGCGCATCAAAATGTGAGCTACCAGCCGTGCCTAAATTCAATAAAGTTTTACAACCAGTCTTTTGAATCACTTCAAAGGCTTTAAACGCAGCATTGACCTTACCAATACCACTGTAATGCACCTGAATCCCAGCCTGCTCAAACAAGCCTTTAGACTCACTGGGCAATGCCATAATTAAAGCAAAATCAGAATTCATAGCCATCTACTCGTGCAGTTCATTAAAACCGCCCCATTAGAAAAGAAATTTGAATACGGTGCAAACCCGATTGCGATTTGCAGATTAAATTGTCGGATTTTGCCTGATTTTTCGATAATTTTTCAGGTTAAAAACACAACAACAAGACGAAAGCGCGAGAATATGGCAATATATAGCCCTTACAAATTTTCAACTTTCATCCGATCATGCAGCTGCTCCGCCTGAATGCTTTATCTTCAACCACTGACCTCGCCCAAACTGCCGTGACCATTGGCAATTTTGATGGTGTGCATGTCGGTCATCAGGCGATGATTCAACAGCTCAAAGAAGTTGCTGCGGCGCAGCAACTCAAAACCGTGGTGATGCTGTTTGAACCTCAACCATTGGAATTTTTTAAAGGCTACGATGCCCCACCACGCATCAGCTCGTTGCGGGAAAAAGTCGAATATCTGACTGAATTGGGCATCGACTACATTGCGGTGGCGAAATTTGATAATCATTTCCGCAGTTTAAGTGCCGAAGCCTTTGCAAAACTTTTAAAAGATACCCTGAATGCCTCGCATTTGGTCTTGGGCGATGATTTTCATTTTGGCAAAAACCGCCAAGGCAATAGCGAGTTTTTGCGCAACTATGGCTTTCAGGTCACCAATTTAAACACCATTGAACTAAATGGTGAGCGTGTTAGCTCAACCCGTATTCGTCAAACTTTACAAGCAGGCGATTTGGCACTGGCAGCCAAACTGCTTGGACGCCCATATAGCATTACAGGGCGCGTCCAATATGGCGATCAAATTGGTCGTACCCTAGATTTTCCAACCATTAATGTGCGCTTAAACCGCCATAAACCCTGCTTAAATGGCATTTATGGCGTTGAAGTGGTGTGTGAAACCACCGCTTTAAGTGAAAAAGTCAAACATGATCATCCCGATAAAACGGGTGTTGCAGGCTACAGCCCGAACAGTCTGTTTGGTGCAGGACATGTGGGTACGCGCCCAGCCATCCAACAAGTACAGCCCGAATGGCGATTAGAAGTACATTTCCCCAATGTTTCTGCTAATCTGTATGGCTTATTAATGCGGGTCACATTTTTAAACTATTTACATGGCGAAAAAAATTACCCTTCGCTTGAAGCACTCAAAGCGGGAATTGATGATGATGTTGAAAAACTTCTTGAATTTCGACAAGATCATCCAAATTTCCCTTTTTAATTTACCCTAAATATTTAATGTAAAACGCGTCAGTCCATGGGCTGATTCAACTGGAAGACAACTTGCATGAGCGATAAGCAAACTCCTGAAAATGCAGTGGATTATAAAGCCACGCTAAACCTCCCAGGTACTGAATTTGCAATGAAAGCAAATCTCGCAGTACGTGAAGCGAAATGGTTAGAAGAGTGGTATGCCGACAACATTTATCAGCAGATTCGTGCATCGCGTATTGGCAAGAAAAAATATGTGCTTCACGATGGCCCTCCGTATGCCAATGGTCAAATTCACTTGGGTCACGCGGTCAATAAAGTCCTGAAAGACATTATTATTAAAAGCCGTGTCATGGATGGTTTTGACGCACCCTACGTTCCGGGTTGGGACTGTCACGGTTTACCAATTGAACTTAAAGTAGAAGAAAAAGTGGGTAAGGTGGGTGTAAAAGTCGATGCTTCGACTTTCCGTAAAGCCTGTCGCGAATATGCTTACACCCAAGTCGAATTACAGAAAAAAGACTTCGTGCGTATGGGTGTATTTGGTGATTGGGACAATCCTTACCTCACCATGAACTTCAAGCAAGAAGCCGATATCGTGCGTTCATTGGGTGCAATTGCCAAAGCAGGTCATATTGAACCGGGTCTTAAACCTGTGAACTGGTGTTTGGACTGTGGTTCTGCATTGGCAGAAGCCGAAGTTGAATATGAAGATAAAAAATCCGATGCAATTGATGTCGGTTTTGCTGTGGTCGATTTAGCCGATTTATCTGCACGTTTGGATGTGCAAGTGAATGATGCCACTGACATCGTCATTTGGACGACTACACCGTGGACTTTACCTGCGAACCAAGCCGTTGCATTACATGCCGAAATTGAATACCAATTGGTGAAGGCACGTGCCGATGAAAAAGCACCACAAAACTTTATTTTGGCCAAAGAATTGGTACTGTCAGCAACTGAACGCTATGGCTTTAGCAGCTATGAAGTGTTGGCAGACTTTACTGGTGACAAACTTGAAAACCTGATCTTGCAACATCCACTGATTCAAGCACGCCAAGTACCTGTGATTTTAGGTGAACACGTGACCGCAACAAGCGGTACAGGTGCAGTACATACCGCGCCTGGACATGGTGTGGACGACTATAAAGTTGGCTTACAATACAACCTAAAAGTTGACAATCCTGTCGGTGGTAATGGCGTATATTTACCTACTGCACCAATCTTTGCAGGCGAACACATCTACAAAGCCAATCCACAAATTATTGCGACTTTGGCAGAAAACAATAAGCTGTGGGCACATCACCCAATCAAACACAGCTATCCGCACTGCTGGCGTCATAAAACTCCAATTATTTTCCGTGCGACACCACAATGGTTTATCAGCATGGATAACCAAGGTTTACGTCAAGGTGCATTGAATGCGATCGAAAATGAGATCAGCTTCGTGCCAGATTGGGGTAAAAACCGTATTCAAGCCATGATTGAAGGCCGTCCAGACTGGTGTATTTCACGTCAACGTACTTGGGGTGTGCCAATTCCATTCTTCGTACACAAAGACACCAACGAATTACACCCTCGTACACCTGAATTGATTGAAGACGTTGCAAAACTGATCGAGCAAGAAGGGATTGATGGCTGGTACAACCGTGAAGCCAAAGACTTCATTGGTGATGATGCCGAGCACTACAATGCAGTACGCGATACATTAGACGTATGGTTCGACTCAGGCACGACCCACTACGCCGTACTACGTGAGCGTGAAGAGTTGCAAGACCCAGCCGATTTATATCTTGAAGGTTCAGACCAACACCGTGGCTGGTTCCAGTCTTCATTGCTCACCTCAATTGCGATCAATGAACGCGCACCATACAAAGGCTTGTTAACCCACGGCTTTGTAGTGGATGAAAAAGGTCGCAAAATGTCGAAATCGTTGGGTAACATCATTACTCCACAAGACATTATTAAAGACATGGGTGCAGACGGCTTACGCTTCTGGATTGCATCGGCAGATTACCGCTATGAAATGACCGCAGGTAAGGAAATCTTTAGCCGTGCCTCTGACGGTTATCGTCGTATCCGTAACACCTTGCGTTTCTTGTTGGCTAACTTAAATGGTTTCAAACCCGCTACAGATGCTCTGCCTGTAGATCAGTTGATTGCACTGGATCAATACATCCTGCAACGTGCCGCAGAAGTACAGAAAACCATTCAGCAAGCCTATGAAGATATGAACTTCCATATAGTAACCAGTGCGCTGACCAACTTCTGTATTAATGACTTGGGTGGTTTCTACCTCGATATCATCAAAGACCGTCAGTACACCACCAAAGCAGACTCGCAAGCACGTCATTCTGCACAAACAGCTTTGTATCACTTGGTTCAGGCTTTCGTTCGTTGGATGGCACCAATCTTAAGCTTTACGGCACAAGAAGCATGGCCGCTAATTCCTGAGCAATCAGAAAAATACGTGTTCACTGCAGAATGGTATGACATCCCAGTGGCTTCTGAAGCCAACATACTGGCAGAAGCGGAATGGCAAACCCTGATCGCTGTTAAATCTGCCGTCAATAAATTCATTGAAGCTGCACGTACCGCCAAAACAGTCGGTTCCAACTTGTCTGCTAAAGTTGAACTTTGGGCGAATGACGAACTCAAAGCCGTATTGGATAAACTAGGCGATGAGCTACGTTTTGTCCTGATTACCTCACAAGTGGTTGTGAATGGCTTTGATGCTGCACAAGGTGAAGCCTCTGATTTAGATGGCTTGAACGTGAAAGTTTCTGCAGCAGATGGCGAAAAATGCGTACGTTGCTGGCATGTACTCCCTGATGTGAATACACATTCTGCACATCCAGGTTTGTGCTCACGTTGTATTATCAACCTTCCAACAGGTCAAGGCGAAGAGAGAAAATATGCCTAATCCACAACACAAAAAGGGCTTATTCCAGTTCTATCCACATAATTTATGGTGGGTGGGCTTGTCCATTGTCGCGATTATTCTCGACCAATGGACCAAATGGATTGCAGTATCGCATCTGAATTACGCAGATCCAGTGCCTGTATTGCCCTTTTTGAATTGGACTTTACTGCATAACTATGGCGCTGCCTTTAGTTTCTTGTCCGATGCAGGTGGATGGCAACGTTATTTCTTTACCTCACTGGCAGGTTTAGTGTCTGTAATTTTTGTATTTTGGCTAATGCGTATGCCAAAAAATGTCATCGTACTGCCTTTGGCGATTGCCTTGATTTTAGGCGGTGCGATTGGGAATTTAATTGATCGGGTCAGTCTTGGCTACGTGGTCGATTTTATTCACGTGTACTACAACAACAGCCACTTCCCTGCCTTTAATATTGCAGACAGTGCCATCACACTTGGCACCATTCTGCTGTTAATTGATACGTTTTTCCTAGAAAAGCACCGAATTGAACGAGCGCAGGCGCAACATGACTGAAATTATTAATCCAAATGATGAAACTCGTATTGAAGATGGCTCAAAAGTCGAATTGCACTTTTCTATCGCCATTGAAAATGGTGTAGAAATTGACAACACCCGTAGCCGCGCTGAACCTGTAAGTTTGGTCATGGGCGATGGCAGCCTATTACCTGGTTTTGAAAAGTCATTATTTGGTTTACGTGCAGGTGACCGTCGTACCGTGAGTCTTCCACCTGAAGAAGCATTTGGTCCATGGAATCCTGAAAACGTACAAACTTTTGATACGGTTAAATTTGAGCAACATCCAGTTGAAGGACACATGATTGAATTTGAAGATAAAGCCAAACAAAGCCTCTATGGCGTGGTGAAATCTGTCAACGATGATGTGACTGAAGTAGACTTTAACCACCCTTTAGCGGGTAAAAATATTACCTTTGAAGTTGAAATCTTTAGAGTGACCCCAGCAGGACAACAAGGTATTAAGTTGATGTAATCAATTTGCATACTTACTGCATCTTTCTGCTGTTCAAATCTCCCAAGTACAAGAAAATGAATTTGGGAGATTTTTTATTGAATAAGATAATTATTAAATATAATCAAATACTTAAAATTAAATAAATCCAGTTTATTGATCTATATTTTACCGATATATCGTTGTACGTTTTAGCTTACATGCACTGCAGAAAATTGACGCTAGGCAAAGATCAGCTTTCATTTTATATTTAACACATACAGAAACAGGATGTTTCTAAAAGCAAGAATAACAATAATAAATAATATAACGGCAGGACGCTGAAAGGTATAACAGGAGTAATACCTAAACATAAATCTGAAAAAGCCCCGACATGATGTTGGGGCTTTTTTCTATTTGTTTTTTGTCCTACTTTGAAATAAGTTTAGACCTGAAGAAATTTATTTTATGGAGCCACCAATTTAAGCAATCTGGCAGATTGACCATCTTCAATCACCCAAATATTGCCATCCTGTGCTTGAAGTACGCCACGAATCCGCTGACCCATCTCGATACGCTGTAACTCCCGAACAGGCTGTGCTTGCGTATCCACCACAATAATTGCTTTTGAAGATAAACCACCAAGAATCGCTTTATGCTTCCAATGTGGGAATACATCTCCCGTATAAAACATCAAACTTGAGGGAGAGATGACTGGCGTCCAATCCAGAACAGGGGCTGTAAATTCAGGACGAGTTGCATGGTCTGGAATGGGCAACCCATTATAATGATCACCATTCGACACCAGTGGATAGCCATAGTTTTCGCCCTTGACAATCAGATTCAACTCATCGCCACCTTTAGGTCCCATTTCTGCAACCCAAAGCTGCCCTGCGGGATCGAATGCCATGCCTAAAGGGTTGCGATGCCCCAAACTCCAGACTTGCTTGGCAATCTCTCCATGTGTTTGAAATGGATTGTCTAAAGGGGTTGTGCCATCTGCATTTAGACACAAAATTTTGCCTAAATTAGATTTTAAATCCTGAGCAGGTTCAAACTTTTGTCGCTCACCAGAACTTATCCACAATTTGCCATCTGCACCAAACTTTATACGATGCGCATAATGCCCCTGTCCCGATACTTTCGGCACTTGCTGCCAGATTCTTTGAATTTGGGTGAGTTTTGGCGTGGGTTTGGCATCTAATACAAGCTTGCCCCGAATCACGACTGCACCGTAACCACCCGCACCCGCTTCGGCATAACTTAAATAAATCTGCTGATTCTGTTTAAAGTCAGGATCTAAAATGACGTCACCCAAACCACCTTGTCCGCCATAGGCGACTTCAGGGATAGCTTGAACATCTAAGCATTGACCTGTTTTTGGATCAAAAAGTTTTAATTTCCCCGCTTTTTCTGTAATTAATAGGCGTCCATCGGGTAATTCTGCCAATGCCCACGGCTCATTAAAATCTGCAATTGGCTGTATTTGATAGCGTTGTAAATTTTGTGCAGAAGTTGATTTTGACTCTAAAGCAGCCGTGTTCTGTTTCGGCTCAACTTGCGCATTACACCCTGTAGTTAAACCCAATACAACTAGACATATAAATCCATAGTATTGCCGATTTATCTTGAGCATCCTAATTGCTCCTCTATTCATTCAATCTTTGCTTGTGCTAATCAAGACATCATAATCAATGAAATGTACCTCGTGCACAGTAGAAATGTAGCGATACACACTTTCTTACTTAAATCTTCTACAAAATGAATAGGCAAAAAATTAAGGAGCAATGCTCCTTAATTTCAAAGTCCCAAAACACTAACGATCAATTAAATATAAGATCGGCTGGCTTTTTTAACCACGCTTGGCTCACTCACCACCTGTGATGTACTTTGTAAACGAATCAGTGCTACTGCAATTGCACCAATCACTGCAGGAATCGCCACCGCCAAAAAGTTCATTTTATGTGGTAAATCCATGCCCAAAAGTACGCCAATAATAATAGGGCCTACAATCGCACCGACACGCCCCACTGCAGAAGCACAGCCGATACCTGTAGAACGAATCGTAAGTGGATAATACTGAGCAACAAAGCTATACAATAAAATACTGCTGCCAATGGCAGAAGCACCTGCTAAGCCCACCAATAAATAAATCACAGGCTGTGGTGAATTAAAGCCTAGACCCACTAGAGAGAATGCGCCCAATAAAAACATGCCAATAATCACAGGTTTTAAGTGGAAACGGTCTGCTAAAATCCCGCCACTGATGGTTCCGATCACAGCACCAATGTTCATCGCCATTAAGAACATTAAACTGTTACCCAGCGAATAACCTGCTGCCATCATCAGTTTTGGCAACCAACTGCCCAAAGCATAAACCATCAACAAACACATAAAGAAGCAGCACCAAAACAGCAAAGTACTCATGCCACGGTTATTTTGAAATAAGGCTGCAATTGAGGCATCTGCGGTTTGTACTTCATTTAATACAAATTGTGTTTGTGGGCTGATATTTTCTTGTGGGCTAATTTGCTGGACGATGTGACGCGCTTTTTCATGTTGCTGTTTTTTCACCAAAAAAGTTAAAGATTCTGGTAAGAAAAACCACAATAAAGGCAAAATAAGTAACGGTAATCCCGCAATATAGAACATCACTTCCCAGCCAAAGCTAGGCGTCAACCATGCACCAAGTAAGGCTGCCATAATGCCGCCCACGGCATAGCCGCTGAACATGGTGGTAACTAAGGTACTACGCATTTTTTGTGGTGCATATTCAGAGGTTAAAGCCACGAGGTTAGGCAATACCCCGCCAATCCCTAAACCTGCAATAAAACGTAAAATACCAAACTCTGTTGGGTTGGATGCAAAGCCGCCCCAAAAAGTAAAGCCACTAAATAACGTCACACAAATTAATATGACATTTTTACGGCCAATTTTGTCTGCCAACATGCCAAACAGCATGGCGCCAAACATCATGCCTGCCAGTGCCGTACTCGCAAGCATACCTGCCTGTACAGCCGTCATATTCCATTCTTGCATCAGTAGTGGTAAAGCCACACCGTTAATCGCCAAATCATAACCGTCAAAAATAACGACAAATACGCACCAAAGTACAATTTTTAAATGAAAAGGTTTAAACTTAGCTTGATCCACTACAGCATTCACATTCATTGTTGTTGCTGTCATTTTTCCCTCACCTCCAATTGTGAGCTTTTTATTTTATAAAAAAATGAATGGTTATTCACTTTTGTATATAAAATGAATCAATATTCACTTTTTGTCTACAGCAAAAACTTAACTCTGGTTAATTTTCTTAAAAACCTAGACTAAAGTTGTAGATAAATTCGACCAAATAGACTTGCAGTAATTTATGATATTTTGATATATGCTATATTTTTCACATAATTTATTATTGTAAATATATTGTTTTAAACTTCTTTCTTCTACTTTTCTTCTTAATATTTTCCTTTCCGTATAAAAAAGCCCCCTTGACGTTTATGTCAAGGGGGCTTTGAATAATGAGCTGGCGATGACTTACTCTCACATGGGTAACCCCACACTACCATCAGCGCGAAGAGGTTTCACTTCTGAGTTCGGGAAGGGATCAGGTGGTTCACTCTTGCTATGGTCGCCAGCACAACTGTTTACGGAGACTTGCATTGGTCTTACTCACGACTGTGATGCACTGCGTTTTCCGAATCTGTAACAGATTGGGCTGTATTGGGTCTGAATTTTATTGTTTAGCGTTAACTAAATCAAGATCAGTCTGAATTGACTGATTGGATTTGAATCGATTGAGCATACAACGCCAACTGTTTGGGTGTTGTATAGTCAAGCCTCACGAGCAATTAGTATTGGTCAGCTTCACATATCGCTATGCTTCCACATCCAACCTATCAACGTCGTAGTCTTCAACGGCTCTTTAGGAGGCATAAA